>JAUXBK010000013.1 GCA_030619405.1 Sedimenticola sp.
AATCGTTTTACAGATGGCGAAAACCTGTTGATCTCTAGCAGGTGAAAGGTCTTATCTGCTCCTGAATCTCCAGGGGGGGCAGTCCTGTTAGATTCACTTTGTTCCGGCTGTAGTGCGGCGAGACCGGGATCTTTCTGCTGACTGGGTTGCGGTTTGTCAGACAAGGAAGGTCGATCTGTTTCCGTTTCCAAAGTCTCCATTGCTGACGGTGCATGAGGCAGTTTTGTGTGGGCATCGACGGGAGGGGAATCACTCTCGATCTCGATTACCGGCAATCTTTCTTCCACGGAAACAGTGAGTGGAAGGGGAGTCGATTCAATTGAGGGTTTGTTAGACTGCTGCTGTGATCCCCCTGCATCTGAGATATCGGGTGAACGAGGCAGCGGTTTTTGGTCAGTCAGTGCGCTTGGGTTTACTTCGTTCTGAGGCAGTGAAGGCTCCTTTGGCGCCGCTTTGTTATTCGAGGCTGGAAGCGGAGTCTCTGGTGGTTCTGTCGGGTTTTCAGTTTCAACCAGTGAGTAAACACCGTAAGAAACGAGACAGATCAACAGCACCAGAGCAGTCAGGGCGCCAAAAATGTGGTTCCAATGGTAGATGTAATGTACTTTCTGCGCCATGGTCTTTGAAAATACCGGTATCGCCCGTCCCGAACCCGGTACGCCCCCAATATCACATTATTAAGGGGCACCTGGTGGTTGTCGTGTGTATAGGTAACCGTTCAGCCCCCCCTCCTCAAATCCCCTCTCCCTCAGGGAGAGGGGTTCAAAAAGGCAGGGGGACTGAACGGTTACGGTGTATAGAGTGCAATATATTGATTCGTATAGCAAATGCAAATCAAGTGGCGTCCTGGTTGCTTTTTTTGATTGTTCATATCGCAATATGGATCGCAACTGCGCCATGTGTGAGTTCAACCGCTCCTTTCCAAGGTCGAAGGATAGTTAATCGCACTCTGTGACAAACCACGCTTGATTCAAGCCTTGACACAAGGTTAAATACCCCCGGTTTGAGGTTTATCTTTGTCCGAATCCCCTCACCCCAACCCTCTCCCGGGGGGAGAGGGGGTATTTTGCAAGAACCTCATTAGAGGCCTAGGAGCCTGTCCGAGAATAGGAACCGTAGCGAGGGGAATCCATTTTGAGTCAGATTTTTCGATTAAATGAGGCGAATATTGGACATATTTAACGAATTTAATCGGGAAATCTGGCCAAAATGGGTTTTCCGCAGTAGGTTCTCTATTCTCGGACAGGCTCCTAGAGGCATCCCACCCCACAATGCAAACAGGCGTATAGTGGGCGGGGAAGTGCACCTTTGTCCAGGATAAACGCGACCAAGCTACACTGACGGAGCCAAAACCATGTTCAAACATTCCATTACTGCCCTGTTACTGCTGTTTGGTCTGCAAGCGATGGCGGAGCAGCCCCCGCTCGCCTACGACCGGATCAGCTTCTCGGTCAGCACCGGGGAAAGCGTCGCGAACGATACCCTGGTGGCGGTACTGTACGCCCAGCAGGAGGGGACCGACGCCAGCCGCCTCTCCAGAACGGTCAACCGTACCATCGAAAAGGCGGTGAAGATCGCAAAATCAAACCCGGCGATCAAGGTGCGAACCCTGGACTACACCACCAGCCCCCGCTACCAGAAACAGAAGCTCAGCGGCTGGCGGGTAAGGCAGTCAATTCGCCTGGAGAGTCGGGACGCGACTGCCCTGAGCGAGCTGATCGGCGAACTGCAGCAGGAACTGAACGTCGGAAGCATCTCCTACACCGTATCCGTCGAGCGCCGGGCAGAGAGCGAGGAGAGGCTCATCGGCAAGGTGATCGCCGCCTTCAACCGGCGGGCGGAGATGATCAGCCGGGCGATGGGGGGCAGTGGCTATCGGCTGGTACAGATGAACATCAACAACAGCGATCGCTCGCCCCCCCGGCCTTACCCGTTACGTGCCATGGCGATGGAGGCGAATGCGGCTGCAGCCCCGCCCACCCTTGAGGCGGGCACCCGACGGCTGGAGGTAACCATCGATGGCACCATCGAGCTGAAGCCCTGAGCACCCATACACGGGCAACAGCAAGACGGGATCACTTCAGTATCACCCTCCCGGGCATTCGACACCGGTTCCACCCAGACCACAGTACCCGCCCGGGTTTTTGGCCAGGTATTGCTGGTGGTAGGACTCAGCGTAATAGAACTCAGGAGCCGGCAGGATCTCGGTGGTGATTTCTCCGTAACCCCGTTGCTTCAGTGCTGCCCGGTACGCTTCACGGGAGGTCCGCGCCAGCCGCCCCTGCCGCTCGTCATGGACGTAGATCCCGGAGCGGTACTGGGTTCCCCGATCGTTGCCCTGGCGCATCCCCTGGGTGGGGTCGTGTAATTCCCAGAACAGTGCCAGCAGGGCTGCATACGTCACCATACCCGGATCGAACACCACTCGCACCACCTCGTTGTGGCCGGTCATGCCGCTGCACACCTCTTCATAGGTGGGGTTGGGCGTGAAACCGGCCGCATAGCCGACAGCGGTCGAGAACACCCCCTCCCGTTGCCAGAACGTCCGCTCCGCCCCCCAGAAACAGCCGAGCCCGAACAGGGCCAGTTCCATCTCTGCCGGAAACGGGGGCTGCAGCGGGTTGCTGTTGACGAAATGCCGCTCGGGCACCGGCATTTTCTTCTCCCGGCCAGGCGGAGCGTGTTCCAGCGCGGGCATGCGGGTCTTTTGGTCGAACATGGGTCGTGCTCCTCGGGAATGGTGGATCAGCAAGCACCCGGGCCGGGGCTTCTGTCAGGATTTGGAACAGACTCTCATACGTTTGATCGAACTGTAACCCGGTGCAGGCGCCGGTGAAAAGATCCCGACCCACTGCTTCGTTAACAAATTGTGATCTTTCTGTGACGGCCCCGGGAATTCTCCCGACTGTAATAGAGACGTGCAACGAAACCGCTGCACTCCCTGACTGCAAATGTAACCGTTCAGTCCCCCTTCCTCAAATCCCCTCTCCCTCAGGGAGACGACTCCATGGATGGAGGAGGTAGGGCGACGCAGGACGCCAAAGCCGAGGGTTAGGGAGAGGGGTTCAAAACAGCAGGGGGAGTGAACGGTTACCTGCAAATAAGGAGGGCTATCTGAAGATCGACGGCAGTTTCGTTCGCAATATGCGGGACGCACGCCATCGTGGAGGCGATCAACCGGATCGGCCAGGTGGCAGGCATCCAGACCATCGCTGAGTTCGTGGAAGACGAGGCGCTTCGCCAGGAGGTGCAGGCAATGGGCGTGGATTATGCGCAGGGTTACGGGATAGGCATGCCGGAGCCCCTCGAAATAAACCGCGTGAGTCCGACTACCCGCCATATTCCCTGAAGAACAACCTCACCTTCCAGTTAGTGGTCAGATAAAAAATGCAGACCCCCATCAAAACTGTATCAGCCATCTGCAGCAGGCCTGGGTTTTTCATCGCCAGGTAGTCGAGAGCTGTCAGCAGAAACAGTTGCAGCACCGCCAGTGACACCAGCAGCGGCACACCCTTGCGCAGAATTCTCCGCAACAGCCCACCCGCAGACAGTTTTTCTTTCCTCAGGACGATCAGCAGAAACCCGAACAGCGGCACGTCGATCAACAGCGACCACGCCGGGGGCAGGCCAAGGGAAGCGACATCGAACCCGGCGCCACGGACCATGAATTCGCTCAACCCAGCCAGCAGCAGAAACAGAAAATGCCGGGACAGGAACAGCAAGGCCAGGACCAGGCCAACCGGTGTTTTCAGTTCACCCTTCTCATTGAAGTCACGAATGTCGAGATGCGGGTCCATCGGGAATTGATATCGGTCAGTAAGTTTGTATCGGCAAAGGAGTCTATTCTGCCGAATCAGTCACCGGTGGTATAGTACGCCCCCTGATCCATCCAGAACACACCCCACCCGAGACAGCACAGCCATGGCTTTGAACGAAGAGATAAAGAGAATCGTCGATTTTTCCAAGGGCAACGGACTGGTGACCGCCATCGCCCAGGACGTTGAGACCGGCGAGATCCTGATGGTGGCGAACATGAACGAAGAGTCCCTGGCCCGCACCCTGGAAACGGGCGAAGCCGTCTACTGGAGTCGTTCCCGCCGGAAGCTGTGGCACAAAGGCGAGGAGAGTGGCAACGTGCAGAAGGTCAGGGAGATATTCCTCGACTGTGACGGGGATGCCATCCTGATGAAGATCGAGCAGATCGGCGGCGCCGCCTGCCACACCGGCAAACGCAGCTGCTTTTTCCGTAAGCTGGAAAACGGCAGCGTGAGCGACGTAGGTATCCAGGTGTTCGATCCTGCAGAGGTGTACGGGAAATGACACAAGCAGAGAGCCGCCTGCGTATCGGCATCCCCAAGGGCAGTCTCCAGGAGACCACCCGGAAACTCTTCGCCCTGGCCGGTTTCGACCTGCGCATCTCGGGGCGCTCCTACTACCCGAATATCGACGACCCGGAGATCCAGTGCATCCTGATCCGCCCCCAGGAGATGGCCCGCTACGTAGAGCAGGGGGTGCTGGATTGCGCCATTACCGGTCTGGACTGGATCCTGGAGACCGGAGCCGACGTATCGGAACTGGCCGACCTGAAGGCGCCCTGGCCCAACTACGGAACGGTGCGCTGGGTGATGGCATCCAAGGAGGGTTCACCCTTCGACCGGGTGGAAGACCTGGAGGGCAAACGCATTGCCACCGAGGCGGTGGGCATGACCGAGCGCTTCCTGAAGGAGCATGGGGTCACCGCTGACATGGAATTCTCCTGGGGCGCCACCGAGGTGAAACCGCCCATCCTGGCGGACGCCATCGTGGATGTATCCGAGACCGGCTCCAGCCTGCGGGCGAACAATCTGAAGATCATGCACGTGGTGCTGGAGAGCACACCGCGTTTCATCGCCAACCACGGCTCACTCGAGGATGCGTGGAAAGCAACAAAGATCGACCGTCTCCTGATGCTCTTGAAAGGGGCCATCGCCGCCGCCACCCGTGTCACCCTGGCCATGAACGTGCCGAAAGCACGGGTCGATGACATCGTTTCACTGCTCCCTGCCCTCTGCACCCCCACCATCTCAACCCTGGCGGACGAACACTGGGTGGATATCAGCACCGTGGTGGAGGAAAAACTGGTGCGGGAACTGATCCCCAGACTCTACCAGGCCGGTGCCCGGGGCATCATCGAGATGCCGATCAACAAGATCATCGAGTAGCCGCCCGACAGGCTTCTACCTAGGTTCTAATCCAGTGCCGGCCCCAGCACGAACTCCACCGTCTGGAAACCGCGCTCCTCCAGCGCCTCCTCGATCTCCGCCCAACTGTAATCCGGATTGGCCTCTTCCACGCTGGAGATGACGCCGGTGGCGTGGCGATAGGCCTCCTGGGGCTCGATGTCCTCGGGAATCGTCACCACACGGAGTCTGTCCGCATCGCAGGCTGGCAGTACCATCAGTCTAGAACTCATCGTCATCCCTCGTTGCTCGCAGTGGCCCGGCTGAAACCGACCGGCCAGTCTATTTTAAACAGCTACCCTCTTCCCTTCATTGATACGGCTCAACGCTTCAGCGATCAAGGCCGCTTCACTTGTCCTGACCGGCTGAAATGACTATGCTCGCGACAGTTTTCTAGAATGGAGTACAACACCATGTCGGAGTCAGAACAACGCGTCATCTTCATTTTTCCCGGCCAGGGTTCTCAGTACCCCGGCATCGGCAGCGACCTCTGTACAGCGTTCGACTCGGTGCGGCGTCTCTACCAGCAGGCCAGTGACGTGCTGGGCTATGACATGGCAAAGCTCTCCCTGAAAAACCCGTACAACCGGATCAATCTCACCCGTTACACTCAGCCGGTGCTGCTGACCCACCATATCGCCTGTCTCACCGTCTACCGGGAACTGGCCGAGGCCCCGCTGCAGCCGATGGCCGCAGGCGGCCACAGCCTGGGGGAATATAGCGCCCTGGTTGCCGCCGGTGCACTCGATTTCGAGGATGCCCTGCGACTGGTATCGAAGCGGGGCGAGCTGATGGGCGCCCACGGCGAGGGGGAGATGACGGCCCTGACCGTGGACATGGAGACGGCCCGCCCCCTGTCTGACAAACATTTCTGCGGCATCGCTGGCCTCAATCTGCCGGATCAGACCGTGGTCGGTGGTGCGAGCACCGACCTGGATGCACTGGAGGAGGAAATGGCACAACTGTACCCCAAGAAACGAACCATCCGGCTCAAGACCGAGGGTGCCTTCCACACCTATTACATGGTGACCGCCGCCCGCCACTTCCGGGAGGCGCTAAGCCGGGTGACCATCAGTCAGCCGGGTCTGCGGGTGCTCTCCAACTACACCGGCGATTTCCATGCGGAGGATGGGGAGAGCATCAAGTCACGCCTCTTCTTTCAGCTGTTCCACCCGGTCAACTGGGTCGGCTGCCTGCAGACCGCCCTGGACAACGGCGTCGATCTGTTCGTGGAGTTCGGTGGCGGTATCGGCAGCGGTGAAGGCCCGGCGGAAAAACGCCCCAACCTGGAGGGGATCATCAAAAAATTCACCCGCCGCGCCAAGCCCAGGCCGGCGTATCTGCCCGCCATCAACCTGGAGACCATCCGGGTGGCGGCCGGTTTCCAGGGGTGACCCATCAAAATCCCTTGTATTCCAGGCGGGCTTTCGACTGTTCCCATCCCGGGCGTATCAGGCTAAGCTCTGAGGATTCCATCCTACCCAGAGAGCAATTCCCCACAGGAGATAGCGCACATGAGCAGCAGAAGAGAATTCCTCACGACCACCCTCGTCGTCGCATCCGGTGTGGCCATCGCCAGATCGGCCCCGGCATTGGCAGGTTCCAGCAGCGCCCTCCCCGCCGGCCTCATCTACACCGTTGGAAACCCGGGCATGTGGTCCAAGAAGGTCGGCGGACATGCGCCACTGGTCTCCATCGAGGGAGACGAGGCCACCATCACCACCAAACACAGCATGTCCGAGAAACACTATATCGTGCGCCACACCCTGGTGGCGGCGGACGGCACCGTGATCAGCGCCAAGACCTTCTACCCCAGCGATGAGGAGCCTGTCTCCAGCCACCCGCTGCCGGCCGGGGCCAAGGGTAGGTTCTACGCCACCAGCTTCTGTAACAAGCACGACTTCTGGGTCACCGAGTTCAACGTGTGACGCTCCTCTCCAGGGCACGCCGGAAGGTGGCCAAGGCCCTGGGGCGCACCACCTCCCCCCATGACGGCCGCGGTGGGCGGGTTGTCGCTGTCATCCACTGCCATCTCAATCAGAATACGCGGGATGCAGGGGCCGCCTGCGCGCCGGCCATCACCCCGGGGCTGCTGGAGCTCTGCCTGCAGCATCGAACCGGCATCGTGCAGATGCCCTGCCCGGAGGCGACCGCCCTTGGGCTGGAGCGCCAGCGCCAGCCGGGAGAGAGAATCAGGGAAGCCCTGGATACCGCCCATGGGCGGGCGGTCTGCCGGGAACTCAGCCTCCAGGTGACAGAGACACTGCAGCAGTACCTCGGTGCCGGCTGCAGGGTGGCAGCGATCATTGGAGGCAACGGGGAGAGCCCGGGCTGCGCAGTACACCCGGAGCGAGCGCCCGGTTCTGCAACGAGGCTCGCAGCAAGCTCAGGTATCTTCATGCAGGAACTGGCGCTGGAACTGGCACTGAGGGGCCTGGAAATCCCGTTCGTGGCATTTCGTGACGCCGATTCCGCACTGCTGACTGCCGACGTCCAGACCCTGAATGATATAATCGGTTCCAGTTAATTCTACTTTGTCAGATTGGAAACAGAGGCAAGAAACTTGCGCAAAGTCGGCACTGACCTACCGATCCGTGAGTGTCCGCAGCAAGGACGCTGCGGCCAAGCCTCCATGGATGGATTCACGGCGTCTCACGGATCGGTGGGTCAGTACCGGCGCCCGCTAATCTGACAAAGTAGAGTTAAGGGCTCGCGAAATAATAAATTCCTGATTTTAGTGCATTGAGGCGCCCGTCTGGCAACATATCGTTACCCATATCCCGGCAAGAAAAAACGTAACCGTTCACGGGATCATAAAGACATTTAGCCGCGGATTAACGCGGATCAATCCATGTTTGATCCGCGTTAATCCGCGGCCCTCTTTCTGTTCGTAAACATCTACGAAAACGAGATATGGGTAACGGTATGGTCTGGCAAGGGTCACAACCGGCATCTGCCGTACCTGGACGTACCAATGGGGCCAGTGCAGGATGCACAGGAGCAGCCTGCCTCCCGCAACACTTGTGCATCCCTGCACGTCGCGTGGAAACGCAGGAATATCCGCTATCTTTACAAGTTTTCGCAACGTGACCCACAGGGATGTGGGAAATGCCGGTTCCGTCAGGAACATGAACCGGCCAGCCAGTCGGGGCCGTTCCCGCACATCCATGTGCTACACGGCATTTGAACGTCCTGTTCGGCATGGATGGGCGTTCCAAAACAGGGAGTTATTGTTTCGCGCGCCCTAAGGGGCTTGGAAAAGATTAAATTACGCGCCTTGCTTGTCTGTGGCTCCGTCTTCGGTGTTGCGCCAAGGGTTACATACAACGAGTATGCGCCCCTTGGCGCGCCTTGAAGACGAAGCCCTATCCGGCGCAAATCACGTAATTGAATATTGTCCAAGTCCCTTATCCACTCACTTGGCGCGGGAGATCTGCCAAGCCTCGACCCCAATCACCGGAAACGGGATATCACCCGCCCTTCCGGCAAAATCGGTCATTATAGATAAAGTCGCCCGACTATCCCAGCAGGCGGGATAGATCGACGTAGAAGGCCAGCCCCATCAGCGCCAGCAGCAGCAATATGCCAATCCGCTGCCCCTGCATCATCACCTCGTCCGAGAGTGGACTCCCCTTGACCGCCTCGATCAGGTAGAAGAAGAGGTGCCCTCCATCGAGGACCGGGATCGGCAGCAGGTTCAGCACACCGAGACTGATGCTGACCAGGGCCAGAAACTTGATGAAATAGATGGGCCCGTAGCTGGCTGACTGGCCAGCCGACTGGGCAATGGAGATAGGGCCGCTCAGATTCTTAACCGAAGCCTGACCGGTGAGCATTCTGCCGAGCATCCGGAGCATGAACACCGACATGTCCCAGCTCTTTACCACTGCGGCGCCCAGCGCTTCCACCGGCCCCAGGCGAATCTCGGTCCGATACTGGTCATACAGACCATCGGGTATCTCGACCCCGGCCCCGATTCGGCCGTAACGCTTACCCCCCTCCTCCCGGACCCCGATATGCAGGGGCAGCTTCCTCCAGCTCCCTTCCCGTTCCAGTTCCAGCGTGATTTTCTGGGCCGGTTTCTCCCGTATCAGGGAGACCAGTTCACTCCAGCTGGAGACTGGTTTGCCATCGATCGAACGAATGATGTCACCCGGTTTCAATCCCGCCTCGTCTGCAGCCTCACCCAGGACGACTTGCCCGATCACCGGCAGCACCCTGGGCCGCTTGGGGGTTATACCGATCCCTTCCAGGATCCTTCCATCCTCGGGCAGATGCATCAGCTGCGCCCCCGGCAGCGCCCGCAGCACCTCCAGACCCGTCTGGTCCCTCACCATCACCGGAAGTGCGTCACCACTGCCCGACTCTGTCAGCAGTGCATAGACTGCAGCTTCCCAGGTGGGGGTCTTACGCTCGCCAACCGTCAGCAGCTCATCCCCCGGCTGAAAGCCGGCACTGTAGGCAGCCGACCCCTCTGTCACCTCACCTACCAGTGGGCGCATGCCGGTATCCCCGGTCACGAAAATCATCCAGAAAGCGGCGATCGCGAACAAAAAATTAAAAGCTGGCCCGGCCACCACGATAGCGCTTCTTACCTTGAGGGGCTGGCGGTTGAAGGCCCGAGCCAGCTCATGCTCCGGCACCTCCCCTTCCCGCTCATCCAGCATCTTGACGTAGCCGCCCAGGGGTATCGCGGCAATGACGTATTCCGTGCCATCGACCCGGCCGGTCCGTTTCCATAGCGCCTTACCAAAGCCAATAGAGAAACGCAGTACCTTGACTCCCAGTTTCCGGGCCACCCAGAAGTGACCAAACTCATGCACTGTGATCAGAATGGCCAGCGCGACCAGAAACGACAACAGGGTAAACAGAAAAGAGTCCATAACGGAAGAATCAGACCAGTTGGCGGGTTATTCGTTCCGCCCGAATGCGTGCCTCGGCATCGGTTTCGAGCAAGACGGCCAGATCCTCCCCGTCCGCAAGGGGCATCTCTTCGAGTGTCCGGCGAATCACCTCGGGAATGGCGGTGAACCGAAGCCCCTGCTCCAGAAAGGCGGCCACTGCAACCTCGTTGGCGGCATTCAGGACTGCCGGGGCGGCGCCCCCCGCCGCGATCGCCTCATAGGCGAGCCCCAGACAGGGGAACCGTCGCAGGCTGGGGGGCTCGAAATCGAGATGTGCCACCTGGAACAGGTCGAGACTGCCCACGCCGGACTCGATCCGTTGCGGCCAGGCCATGGCATGCGCGATGGGGGTGCGCATGTCCGGGTTGCCGAGCTGAGCCAGCACCGAACCGTCCAGATACTCCACCAGCGAGTGGATCACGCTCTGGGGGTGCAGCAGCACGTCTACCCGCTCCGGTCGAGTGTGGAACAGCCAGCAGGCCTCGATCACCTCCAGACCCTTGTTCATCATGGTGGCGGAGTCCACCGAGATCTTGCGGCCCATCTCCCAGTTGGGGTGGGCACAGGCCTGGGCCGGCGTGACATGCTCCAGCGCCTCCTCCGGGGTCTGACGGAACGGTCCACCAGAAGCGGTCAACAGGATACGCCGCACCCCCACACGCTCCAGCCCATGTTCGAAACCGGAAGGCATGCATTGGAATACCGCGTTATGTTCGCTGTCGATAGGCAGCACTTCCGCACCGTGTCGCTCCACCGCCTCCATGAACAGTCTGCCCGAAACCACCAGCGCCTCCTTGTTGGCGAGCAGAATGCGCTTGCCAGCGCGCACTGCGGCCAGTGTCGGCAGCAGGCCTGCCGCGCCAACGATGGCAGCCATCACCTGCTCCGCCTCCGGCAACTGTGCCACCGCCTCCAGGCCCTCGACCCCGGCCAGCACCGAGGTGGCGAGACCGGCATGGCGGATACACCGCTCCAGCCCCAGCGCAGAATCCGGATCGGCCATCACCGCATAGTCTGGCCGAAACCGGAGGCACTGGTCGTAGAGCCCATCCAGATCCCGGTTGGCTGTCAGGGCCACCACCCGGTAGCGTTCCGGGTGACGGGCGATCACGTCCAGCGTGGAAACGCCGATGGAACCGGTAGAGCCCAGCACGGTCACCCCGATCATGCCTCCCCCCCCAGAAATGTCAGACCAGACAGGAATACCGGCGCCGCCGCGGTGAGACTGTCGATCCGGTCCAGCATGCCACCGTGACCGGGCAGCAACCGCCCGCTGTCTTTCACGCCGGCCAGGCGCTTGAGCAGGCTTTCGAACAGATCACCGAACACTGACACCAGGGCAACCACGACACAGAACAACACCAGCAGCAGAGGTTGCCCGGTCTCAGGTCTGATCCAGGCCAGCAGGCCACCACAGATCGCGGCCCCCACCAGCGCCCCATAGACACCTTCCCGGGTCTTCCCCGGACTGATCCGGGGAGCCAGTTTGACCCGCCCCCAACGGCGCCCGGTGAAGTAGGCACCCGAGTCCGCCACCCAGATCAGGATCATCAGAAACAGCACCAGCATCGGGCCATCCTCTCCGGAACCGTGGATTACCACCAGCGCACTCCAGAACGGGACCAACACAATTAAACCGATCAGTGCCTTCATCAGGGGTCCGGGTCGATACGAATGATCCGGTTGGTAGCGGGCGAGCCAGACCATCACCAGCAACCACCAGGCTGTGGCGGCTGCCGAGAGCCGGAGCCCCCACTCCACGTCCTGATCCAGCAGCAGAGACACCCCCCCAAGTGCTGTGGTCAACAGCAACAGGAACAAAACTCTTGCATTCTGATCAGGAAGGGTCGCCAGGCTACCCCACTCCCATCCAGCGTAGAGCACGACCAGGCCGAAAAGCAGCGAAAAAGAAGCGGTGGGTAGATAGAGGACCCCGCCGATAACCAAAGGTATCAGGACCAGGGCAGTGACAAGGCGTTGCAGCAGCACGGTATCAGCCGGAAAGGGTCCCGACGTCAGACGCCCGGGCCTGTTCACTGGTCTGACCAAACCGGCGCTGGCGGCTGGCGAAAGAGACGATCGCCTGATCGAAGGCCTTTTTGCCGAATTCCGGCCACAACGTATCGGTGAAGTAGAGTTCCGCATAGGCAGACTGCCAGAGCAGGAAGTTACTCAGGCGCTGTTCCCCGCCGGTGCGTATGAAGAGATCGGGATCGGGCAGGCCGGCAAACGACAGTTCCGCCGCAATGGTCTCTTCCGTGATCGTCTCCGGGGTGAGCTGACCCGCCTGCACTTTCATTGCCAGCCGCCGTGCGGCCTGGGTCATATCCCAACGACCGCCATAGTTGGCGGCCACCTGCAGCACCAGGCCGGTGCTCTCTGCGGTCGCTTTCTCCGCCGCCTCGATCCTGGTCTGCAACTTGTCGGGGAAGGCCGTCTTGTCGCCCAGGATACGGAGTCGCACATTATTCCGCTTCAGCCGCTTCACCTCCCGGTTCAGGGCCATCATGAACAGGTCCATCAGCAGGCTTACCTCCTTCTTCGGGCGACGCCAGTTCTCGCTGCTGAAGGCAAACAGGGTAAGGACCTCTATGCCTCGCTGGATGCAGTGCTCCACCACCTTTCGGACCGTGTCCACGCCCGCCTTGTGGCCCGCGAAGCGCGGCAGGCCCCGACGCTGGGCCCAGCGCCCATTCCCGTCCATGATGATCGCCACGTGGCGGGGAACACGGTGACTGCTCTCGCCTGCTTCGATTCCTTTGACCGTGGCGCCCACGATGCTCTCCTTAGATCGCCATCAAATCCTCTTCTTTCTCTGCCAGAAGTTCATCCACTTTCTTGACGTGCTGATCGGTGAGCTTCTGGACGATCTCCTGGCCCCGATGCTCATCGTCCTCTGAGATAAGTTTTTCCTTCACCAGGTTCTTGAGTTCGTGGTTGGCATCCCGACGGATGTTGCGCACAGCTACTTTCGCCTGCTCCCCCTCCTGCCGCACCACCTTGATCAGATCCTTGCGCCGTTCTTCGGTGAGGGGCGGCAGCGGTACCCGGATCACGTTGCCGGCCGTATTCGGGTTCAAACCCAGGTCGGAGTTCATGATCGCCTTCTCCACCACCGGCACCATATTTCGCTCCCACGGGCTCACCGCCAGCGTCCGGGAATCCTCGACATTGACATTGGCCACCTGGCTCAGTGGCACGTCAGACCCGTAATAGGAGACGGTTATATGATCCAGCAGGTTCGGGTGGGCACGACCAGTACGCACCTTCGCCAGTTCGTGGCTCAGCGCCTCCACGCTCTTGCCCATACGCGCTTCTGCATCTTTCTTGATGTCATCGATCATTTCAATCTCCACTCTCCACCAAAGAACCGATCTGCTCACCCTGCAACAACCGCATCAGGGCGCCGGATTGGTTGATATTCATAATCCGCAAGGGCATGTCATGATCCCGGCAGAGAACAATAGCGGTAGTATCCATTACCTGCAGTCCTTCTGCTATGGCCCGATCATAGCTGAGTCGGGGATAGAACTCTGCATTCGGGTACCTGACCGGGTCTGCGGAGTAGACACCATCCACCTTGGTTGCCTTGATCAACAGTTCCGCACCGATCTCGATCGCCCTCAGGCTGGCTGCCGTATCCGTAGTGAAAAAGGGATTGCCCGTCCCGGCCGCAAAAATGACCGGTTCGCCCCGATCCAGGTGCGCCACCGCATTGCATCGCGTGTAGGCTTCACACACCTGGTTCATGGTCAGGGCTGACATGACATGGGCGTCCAGGCCCAGTTTCGACAGGGCATCCTGCATCGCCAGCGCATTCATCACCGTCGCCAGCATCCCCATGTGGTCTGCAGAGACCCGGTCCATCCCCTCTTGGGCCAGGCCGTCACCACGGAAGATATTGCCGCCTCCGATCACCAGCCCCAGCTGGATACCGGCATCGACCAGCTCTTCGATCTCCCCCGCGATACGGGCCATGACGTCGGGGTCGATACCGAAATCACCCTGCCCCATCAGGGCCTCACCGCTGAGTTTCAGCAATATACGTCGACAGATCAATTCAGTCATCACACTCCTAGGAGCCGATCTGAGCCATCACTTCCTCAGCAAAGTTCTCCTGTTTCTTCTCTATCCCCTCGCCCACCTCGAAGCGCTTGAAGCTGACCACAGTGGCACTGGAGTCGGCCAGCAGCTTCTCTACCGGGATGTCCGTGTCCTTGATGAACGGCTGGCCCAGCAGGGTTATCTCGGCGAGGTACTTACGCACCCGACCGTCAATGATCTTATCCACGATGTTCCCCGGCTTGCCGCTCTCCATGGCCTGTGCCTGGAAGATGTCACGCTCCTTCGCCAGATCCTCCGCCGGCACCTGGTCCGCCGATACACAGAGCGGGTTGGTGGCAGCGACGTGCATGGCCACATCCTTGCCCAAGGCCTCATCACCGCCTTGCAACTCTACCACGACACCGATGCGCACACCGTGGCGATAACCTGTCAGCCGTCCACTCTTTGTCTCGACCCGGTAAAAACGGCGCACATTCATGTTTTCACCGATCTTGGAGATCAGCGCCTCACGGGCCGTATTGACCGTGGTCTCTTCACCGTCGTGCAGCGCTTCCTCAAGCAGTTCCTCCACCGTATTGGTATCGGAACTCAACACCCGCTCTGCCACCGCATCGGCGAAAGAGGTGAAATTGGCATCCTTTGCCACGAAATCAGTCTCGCTGTTGACCTCGACCATGGCAGCCTTCTTTCCGTCGTCACTGAACTTGATGACAATGACGCCTTCGGCCGCAGTACGACCGGCCCTCTTGGCCGCCTTGGCCTGCCCTGATTTGCGCATCAGTTCGATCGCAGCCTCGATGTCGCCATCGGTTTCCACCAGTGCTTTCTTACATTCCATCATGCCGGAACCGGTGCGTTCGCGCAGTTCCTTTACCAAAGAGGCGGTAATGGCCATGTTCGTTAATCCTCGTGTATTGAGCTTTGGGAACCCCGAATCCTTACCAACCCGATCGATAGATCGAGGTTCCAGGTATCTAGATAAAAGGGCCCCTGCACGACATTCTGCTACCACGCAGGGGCGGTTCCTGTCCAACGCCTTTCCCGGCGTCCGACAAGTACCAGCCGGGTCGAACTATTCGCCTGTGCCGGCCGCTTCGCTACTGTCGCTGTTTTCAGCCTTGACCTCGACGAACTCATCCGTCTCCCTGCCGCCGAGATGGGCCGCGCTGGCCCGCCCTTCGAGCACGGCTGCAGCCGCTCCCTGTGCGTAGAGCTGGATGGACCGAATGGCATCGTCGTTTCCGGGTATGACGTAATCGATTTGGCTCGGGTCGTTGTTGGTATCAACCACCCCAACGACTGGAATACCCAGTTTCCTGGCCTCGGCAACAGCGATATCTTCATGACCGACATCGATGATAAACAGGATGTCGGGCAGACTTTCCATGTTTTTGATGCCACCAAGGCTGCGATCAAGTTTCTCCATCTCGCGATGCAACCCCAGCGCCTCTTTCTTGTTGAAACGGTCGATGGAGCCGTCTTCGAACATGGCCTCCAGCTCTTTCAGGCGCCGGATGCGCTGCTTGATGGTCTTGAAGTTGGTCAGCATGCCACCGAGCCAGCGGTGGTTGACATAAGGCATCTTACAACGCTCTGCCTCTTCCTTGACGGTGTCACGGGCGGAACGCTTGGTGCCAACGAACAGGATCCGGCCGCCATTGGCCGTCAGCGAACCCAGATGATTCATGGCTTCATTAAACAGGGGCAGGGTCTTTTCCAGGTTTATGATGTGGATCTTGTTGCGGTGACCGAAGATATAGGGTCCCATCTTGGGGTTCCAGTAGCGGGTCTGATGCCCGAAGTGAACGCCAGCCTCGAGCATCTGGCGCATCGATATATCGCTCATTTAGGTAATTCTCCGATTTTTAAAGGGTTGAGCCTCCACGCACCCCGGCCACCAACCCGGTTTCCCGGGCACCCGGGCGGCCGTGCCGGTGCGTGTGTGGGGTATTTCCCGGATCATTTGCGAATCAGGGGCGCGTTTTATAACATACCGGGCCTATTGCCACAATAATCGGTGGCCTGATCCAACCCGGCCTTCCCAGGAATCCCTCCATAATGAGCGTCAGCATCAAAACCTCCCAGGAAGTCGGGAAAATGCGCCTGGCGGGTCGACTGGCGGCAGAAGTACTGGAAATGGTAGCGCCTCATGTACAACCTGGCATCACCACCGATGAACTGGACCGGATCTGCCATGACTACATCGTTGACGTCCAGCGGGCCGTGCCGGCCCCGCTCAACTATCGCGGCTTTCCGCGCTCGATCTGCACCTCGGTAAACCACCAGGTATGCCATGGAATCCCCCGGGGAAAAAAGTTGAAGAACGGCGATATCGTCAACATAGATATCACCGTCATCAAGGATGGTTTTCATGGCGACACCAGCCAGATGTTCTTCGTCGGTGAGCCATCGATACGCGCCCGCCGCCTGGTCCGGGTAGCCCTGGAGGCGCTCTGGATCGGGATTTACCAGGTAAGGCCCGGGGCCGATTTGAGCGATATCGGCCACGCCATTCAGCAACATGTGGAATCGCACAACTTCTCAGTGGTGCGGGAGTATTGCGGCCATGGTATCGGCCGTGAATTCCACGAGGATCCTCAGGTAGTACACTACGGTACCCCTAGCAATGGAGTGGTTCTGCAGCGGGGCATGTGCTTCACCATCGAGCCCATGATCAACGCCGGTAAGCGGCAGGTGAAGACGCTGCCGGACAAGTGGACCGTAGTCACCAGGGATCGCAGCCTCTCCGCCCAATGGGAGCACACTCTATTGGTCACTGACAGCGGCTACGAGGTGCTGACGCTGCGGCAGGGCGAGCAGGAAGTGCTTCCGGAGAGCTGACCACACCCCATTCAACGGTTATTCGACCTATGCAACCACAGATCATCGACACGGCCTCTTTCCGGCAGGCCCTGCGCGAAACAGCCCCCTCCCTGCCCCTGTTCCAGGAGGCGATTCAGAGCGGCAACGAGACACTGAAGCAGCTGTTCGAACAGGGAGAGTCGGTGCTGGAACTGGTCAGACTCCGGGTGCTGCTGATCGACACACTGCTGATCGAGGCGTGGAAACTGAGAATCCCGGCCGACGTGGAGGCCGCCCTGATCGCCGTCGGTGGCTACGGTCGGGGGGAACTGCACCCCGCCTCCGACATCGATCTGCTGATCCTGATTGGCGATGAACTGCATGAGCAGCTGCCGGAGAGCCTGGGTGAGCTGCTCACCTTCCTCTGGGATATCGGACTGGAGGTGGGCCACAGCGTCCGTACCCTCGATGAGTGCATCCAGGAGGCGGAACAGGATATCACCGTAGTCACCAGTCTGATGGAATCCCGGCTGATCATCGGGCCCGAGGCACTGCACCAGGAACTGCGCAGCGTCACCGGACCGGACCGTATCTGGCCCAGCGAGCGCTTTTTCGAGACCAAATGGGAAGAGCAGAAACGACGTTACCTCAAGTACGACGACAGCATCAGCAATCTGGAGCCCAACATCAAAGAGAGCCCCGGCGGCCTGCGTGACATCCAGATGGTGGGTTGGGTGGTTAAACGCCACTATGGCGCCGAGACCATGCACGACCTGGTCTCCCATGGATTCCTCACCGAAGCGGAGTACCAGGATCTGATGGCGGGCCAGGAACTGTTGTGGCGGATTCGCTTTGCCCTGCACCTGCTCACCGGCCGCCGTGAAGACCGCATGCTGTTCGATTATCAACGTACCCTGGCAGCGCAATTCGGCTTCCGGGACGACAGGCAGGGACTGGGGGTGGAGCTGTTCATGCAGCAGTACTACCGCACCGCACTACGGCTCAGCCGTATGAACGAGATGCTGCTGCAGCTGTTTCAGGAGGTCATCCTGCTGAAATCCCACCTGGATGAGCCGCGGCCGATCAACCGGCGTTTCCAGGCCCGCAGCGGTTTTCTGGAGGTGGTGGACGAGGGGGTCTTCAAACACTATCCTCTGGCCCTGCTGGAGCTGTTCCTGCTGATGCAGCAGCATCCGGAGTTAAACGAGGTGCGCGCCAGTACCATCCGTCTGATTCGCAGCCACCGGCACCTGATCGACGACAAGTTTCGCGCCGACCTGGGGGCCCGCAGTCTGTTCATGGAGATCATGCGCCAGCCCCAGGGGCTCACCCACGCCCTGCGGCGGATGAACCGCTACGGCATCCTGGCCCGCTACATCCCCGCTTTCGCCAACATCGTCGGACGCATGCAATACGATCTGTTCCACGTCTACACCGTGGACGAACACACCCTGTTCCTGATCCGCAACCTGCGCCGTTTTGCCATCGATGAGCACCGTTGTGAGTTTCCGCTCTGTAACGACATCATGGAAAAGCTGCCAAAATCGGAGCTGCTCTATCTGGCCGGGCTGTTCCACGACGTCGCCAAGGGCCGGGGCGGTGACCACTCGACGCTCGGGGCCCGGGATGCCCTCGCCTTCTGTCAGCTCCATGGCCTGAGCGACTACGACAGCCAGCTGGTTGCCTGGCTGGTGGAGAAGCACCTGCTGATGTCGATCACTGCCCAACGCAAGGATATCAGTGATCCTGAGGTGATTTGCAGATTCGCCCGGGAGGTGGAGACCCCCACCCGGCTCGACTACCTCTACCTTCTGACCGTCGCGGACATCCGGGCCACCGACCCGAAAAAGTGGAACAACTGGAAGAACGCCCTGCTGCGCGAACTCTACCACGCGACCAAACAGGCCCTGCTGCGCGGCCTCCAGAACCCCCAGGAGGCGGACGAGATCATCCAGAACAAGCAGTCCGGCGCCCGCCATCTGCTGAAGTCGGATGGCCTCGACACACGGCGGGTCAACCAGCACTGGCAGAGCCTCAGCCTGGACTACTTCCTGCACCACACCTGGGACGAGATCGCCTGGCAGACCCGGATGGTGCTCAACACCCGCCCCGGGGAGCTGCCGCTGGTCGCCATCCGAAAATCCCCCACCCGCGGCGGCACCGAGATCCTCGTCTATGGCGAGGACCAGGATGCCTTGTTCGCCCTCACCACCGGCGTGCTGGACCAGCTGGGGCTGAACATCGTCAGCGCCCACCTGGAGACCGCCGATACCGGGTTCATGCTGAACAGTTTCCTGGTGCTGGAGGAGGACGGCACACCGGTCGGGGAGGCGGCACGCCGGGAAGAGATACAGCATGTTCTAAGAGAAGCGCTGAAAGAGCCCGACCCGATGGAGTTCCAGGTGCTACGCCGGGTCCCCCGCCAGCTGAAACACTTCTCCACCCCCACCCGCATCGATTTCGCCCGGGACATCGCCAATCAGCGCACCATCATGAAGCTGGTGACCGACGACCGGCCAGGTCTGCTGTCGCGGGTGGGCAATGCCTTCAACGCCTGCCATATCCGGCTCATCAACGCAAAGATCGCCACCATCGGCGCAGAGGCGGAGGACACCTTCTTTATTACCGACCGGGAGAGCCGACCTCTGTCCCGGCGGGAACAGTATGTCTGCCTGGAACAGGCGATTCAGGCGCACCTGAAGGGTGACGCATAACCATGCATGCTTTGGCCTTGAAAAGGCTCCTAGAAAAACACCCACTGGTATTAACGCGCTGATTGATCTACCTTCTCGGTTTACCCACAACTGACCCGGAGAGTGTAATGAGCGATATTCAGTCGATCATTGTCGATGCCTTCGAAAACCGAGCGGAGATCACCCCCCGCAATGTGGACACCGTGGTAAGGGATGCGGTTCTGGAGGCCATGGAACAGCTGGATCGTGGCCAGATCCGGGTGGCGGAAAAAAGCAACGGCTCCTGGGCCATCAACGATTGGGTCAAGAAGGCGGTGCTGCTGTTATTCCGCATCGAGGACAACCAGTTCATCAAAGGCGGCTTTACCAACTACTACGACAAAGTGCCTTCGAAATATGCCGATTTCAACTCCAGAGACTTCCGTGAGGGTGGTGCCCGTATCGTGCCCCCCGCCACTGTCCGCAAAGGCGCCTATATCGCCCCCAGCACGGTACTGATCGCCTCCTACGTCAATATCGGCGCCTACATCGGCAGTGGTACCATGGTGGGAACCTGGACCACCGTCGGCTCCTGCGCCCAGATTGGCAGGAACGTCCATCTCTCTGCCGGGGTCGGCATCGATGGCGTGCTCGAACCTCTGCAGGCGGCCCCCACCATCATCGAAGACGACTGCTTCATCGGTGCCCGTTCCCAGATTGCGGAGGGCGTCATCGTCGAAACCGGGGCCGTCATCTCCATGGGTGTCTACATCGGCCAATCCACCAAGATTTACGATCGCGCCACCGGTGAGATCACCTTCGGGCGGGTACCGGCAGGTTCAGTGGTAGTGCCCGGCAGTCTGCCGGCAGCGGATGGAAGCCACAGCATCTACTGCGCGGTGATCGTCAAACAGGTGGACGAAAAGACCCGCAGCCGGATCGGAATCAACGAACTATTAAGGGATATCTGAAAAGCAGGACCTAGGATAAAAGCAGGACCTAGGACCGAGGTACTAGGTCCTAGGAAAAGAATCAAAACAAAGATAGAACCATTCTAAACCCGGGTCCTTGGTCCTTGGTCCTTGGTCCTTGGTCCTTGGTCCTTGGTCCTTGGTCCTTGGTCCTTGGTCCTTGGTCCT
>JAUXBK010000044.1 GCA_030619405.1 Sedimenticola sp.
CCTAGTACCTAGTACCTAGTACCTAGTACCTAGTACCTAGTACCTAGTACCTGCCTTTACTCCTCCGTAGGCCCTTCCTCGATGCCGCCCTCTTCGCCGACCTCGTCCGCTTCCTCTTCCTCTGCCTCGGTGGTGTGGCCGACATGGCCATGAACGACCGGCAGGTCGTTGTCGGCCCCGACCAGTTCGACGCCTTCCGGCAAGACCAGACCAGACAGGAGAATGGTGTCACCAATCTCTAGACCAGAGACGTCCACCTCGATGTATTCTGGCAGATTTCCGGGCAGGCAACTGATCTCCACATCCGTCAGATAATGGGAAATGGCACCGCCGTCTTTCACCGCAGGCGCAGTCTCCTCACCCATGAAGTGAAGTGGCACACGGGTGCGGAGCTTCTCGGTGGCGCTCACCCGCTGGAAGTCCACATGCAGCAGGAACGGCTTGGCCGGATGACGCTGCAGATCCTTCAGGATCACCTGCACCGACAGATCATCCACTTTGAGGTTGAGGATACTGGAGTAGAACGCTTCATACTCCAGGTGTTGAAGCAGATCGGTGTGCACCACGCTCACCATCTCGGGATCCTTATGGGCACCATATAAAATACCCGGCATCAGCCCTTCGCGACGCAGGCGGCGGCTCGCACCCTTCCCCATGTCTGTACGCGGCTGTGCCTTGATTTCAAGTAAATCACTCATCGTTTATCTCCAGATCATCCATCATCAAACCTGAAACGTTCGGTCAGAAAGCTGCCAAACCGTTCTTATCCAGGCCAAAAAATCACTGCCGTTCCGCGACCAGAACGGTGGTGAACAAAAAATTCAAGTGAACTCAATCCATGAACAGGGAGGTCACGGACTCGCCCGACGCAACCCGACGCATGGTCTCAGCCAGCAGCTCGGCAATACTGATCTGCCGGACTTTGCTACAGCGCTTCGCATCATCCCGTAACGGCACCGTATTCGAAACAACCAGTTCATCCAACTGGGAACGGTTCAGGTTATCCACCGCAGGTCCGGAGAGAATGGGGTGGGTACAATAGGCCACCACCCGTTTTGCCCCATGCTCCTTTAACGCCTGGGCCGCCTTGCACAGGGTACCAGAGGTATCCACCAGATCGTCGATCAGGACGCAGGTGCGGCCCTGTACGTCGCCGATGATATTCATCACCTGCGCCTCGTTCGCCTGGGGGCGGCGTTTGTCGATGATTGCCAGATCCGCATCGTCCAGCTGCTTGGCCAGGGCACGCGCCCGCACCACTCCACCCACGTCCGGCGAGACCACCATCAGCTCCGGGTATTTCTGCCGCCATACATCCCCCAGCAGGATCGGCAGTGCATAGATGTTGTCCACCGGGATATCGAAGAAACCCTGGATCTGATCCGCATGGAGATCCACCGTCACTACCCGGTTGGCGCCTGCCGCAGCGATCTGCTTCGCCACCAGGCGCGCCGTGATGGGCACCCGCGCCGAGCGTGGCCGCCGATCCTGGCGCGCATACCCCAGGTAGGGAAAAACCGCCGTGATGCATCCCGCCGATGCCCACCGCAGGGCATCGATCAACACCAGCATCTCCATCAGGTTGTCGTTGGTGGGCTGGGAAGTGGACTGAATCACATAGACATCGTGACCCCGGACGCTCTCCTGGATCTCTGCCATCACCTCGCCGTCACTGAATCGCCCGACGGTCGCTTTTCCCAGGCGCACGTTCAGCCACCCGGCAATCTCATTCACGAGTTCCGGATTGGAGTTTCCCGCAAACATCATCATGCCGCTGGCTGACACAGCAACGCCCCCTGCTTTACAAGAGTCATATACCAACACTACTGGCTGGGGCGGCAGGATTCGAACCTGCGCATGCAGGGATCAAAACCCTGTGCCTTACCGCTTGGCGACGCCCCAAGAAATCGTTGCCTCTTCCATCGCCTCCAGCAACGGTGACCGATTCAGCCCCCGGACCACCCAGGCCTGGAAACGTTCCGGTACCTGCTCCAGAATCTGCCGGGCCGGCGCCTCTTTCTCAAAGGCAGCAAATACGCAGGCCCCGGTACCGGTCAGCCTGGGCTGCCCAAACCGGCCCAGCCACTCCATTGCGTCCGCAACCTGCGGGTATCGGCGACATACGACAGAGAGGCAGTCATTGCCCCTTCTGCCGGAGAGAAAGTCGCGTATTTTGATCCGGGGGGAGTCGCGTGTCAAATCGGGGTCGCCGAAAATCTCCGCGGTGGAGACCCGGCAGTCGGGTAACAGCAGCAGATACCAGGGGGTGGGCAGTACCAGTGGCCGCAATTGCTCCCCAACCCCTTCCGCCCAGGCCGCACCTCCATTGATGAAAACCGGTACGTCTGCACCCAGTGCCAGCCCCAGCCGGGACAGGCGTTCCCGGGAAAAACCGATCTCCCACAACTGGTTCAGCGCCACCAGGGTGGTGGCTGCATCGGAGCTGCCACCCCCCAGCCCACCCCCCATGGGCAGGCGTTTGTCCAGCCCGATCTCCACACCAAGCGCGGTACCACTCGCCAGCTGCAGCAGACGGGCGGCCCTTACCACGAGGTCGGTCTCGAGCGTTACGCCGGGAATGGGGTCGAGGTGTCGGATCTCTCCATCCTCCCGACACTGGAAGCGCAGTGTGTCACTCAAATCGAGAAACTGGAACACGGTCTGAAGCAGGTGGTATCCATCCGGCCGCCTACCGATTATGCGCAGCATCAGGTTCAGTTTGGCCGGGGCCGGCCAGATCATGAGCCCACCCCCGTTCATGGGGTCAGTCGCTGCATCACCTCTTTGATGTACTCGCTCTCCGGATCCCGCTGCAGTGCCTGCTTCCAGACCTGCCGCGCCTGCTCCTTCTCCCCCAGGACCCACAGCACCTCTCCCAGGTGGGCCGCGATTTCCGGGTCCGGCTGCAGCGCCAGGGCCTTACGCAGATAGGTCGCCGCCCGGGCGAAATTACCGAGCCGGTACTGTACCCAGCCCATGCTGTCGAGTACCGCCGAGGAGTCCGGTTTCAGTGTCAGCGCCCGGTCTATCAGGGCCAGGGCCTCCTGCAGCCGGCCGGTCTTGTCCGCCAGGGTATATCCAAGTGCATTCAAGGCATCCACACTTTCAGGATTCTGGGCGATGATGGCACGCATATCCCGCTCCAGCAGATCCAGACGATCGATACCGACCGCATACAGCCCCCGGGCATAGAGCAGATCCTCAGAACCCTGGTGGGCCTGTAACGCCTTGTCATACAGCGCCATCACCTGATCGGGCGTGCCGTATTTCTGCACCAGATCGGCCTCCAGCAGGAACAGTTGAACCGACTTTTCCGGCATCTGAATGCGCAGGCCCTGAAACCAGTCCCACGCCGCATGAAGCCGCCCCGCCTCTGCCAGGGTCTGGGCAATGCGAACCTGGGAGTCGTACCTGAACTCGCCACTGGCCACCTTTTTATACCACTGGACCGCCTGGTCCGATCGCCCCTGCTGCTGCTCGATCCGGCCCAGATAGTAGGCCACGCCGTTGCGGTGCTTCCCCATCTGCTGCAGTCGGCGAAAATACCCGCGGGCATCTTCAGGCCGCTCCAACTGCATCGCCAATACGCCCAGGGAATATTGAACGTCCGCGTCTTCCGGCCGCAGGCGCTCAACCTTCTGGAATTGACCATAGGCCTGCTCATACGCTTCGTCCTCCACCAGCAACCGGGCCAGCGCCTCATTGAGCAGCAAGTCATCCGGCATCCTGTCGAGGGCCTCTTGCAACGCTCGGCGTGCAGCTGCCCGGTCTCCCCGGGCCTGGTAGATCCGACTCTGCAGGACATACCCCTTGGTCCAGTCGGGATGCCGTTCCAGTACCCCTGCTATCTCATCCTCCGCGGTGGGGAAATCCCGCCACATCAGCGCCATCAAGGCCACTGCATAGCCTGCCCGAGGGTCATCTGCATAAGGAGCGGTCACCTCCTTCATGAGCGACAGCGCCAGGCCATGATCCTTTGATTTACTGAGGGCCGACATGGCATGAAGATAACCATCTTCTCCTTTTGCCCGGCCGATGGTGAGCACGGCCTCCATCTGCCGCAGAGCCTCTTGCTCACGTTCCCCCTGCATATAGAGCGCTATCACCACTTGCCGTGCCTGCAGTTCATTCGGCGCCAGCTCGACCCAGTGTTGTGCCGCTTTCAGGGCGAGATCCGGACGCTTCAATACTATGGCAATCCGGGTGGCCCGTTCGGCCGCCTCGGCATCGCCCGTGAGGAGCGCACTCTGCAGTCCATACCGATAGGCCAGATCGAGCTTGCCCCGTTGAACCGCGATCTCACCCACCAGTGTGTTGAACACCACATCCTCATTGAGCTCATTCAGCGGCGGTGGCGGGGCCTTGAAAGGGAGCTCTACCGGTTTCTCAACTGCCGTTCCTTCATCCGAAACCGCGCTGGCAGAACGTTCGGGCCCCCCAGCACAAGCCACCAGCAGCGCCAGCAGCCACAGGGAAAGCAAGCTTTTCGACAACGATATCATCGACATTCCACCAGATAGTTCCAAGATCAAGAGGTCTATTTTACACATCGAAGCGCCCTAATTCCTCCCGGAGGGGCATACAGCCCTTGAATTTAACCCATTGATAATCCAAAATTTCGGATTCCCACCCGCCAGAAAAGTTCAGATGGCAATACTCGCACTCGGTCTCAACCACAAGACGACGCCGGTAAATATCCGCGAAAGGATCACCTTTGGTCCGGATATCATCGTCGCCGCGCTGCGCGGCCTTGCCGCCCACCCCGGTGTCGGGGAGGCGGTCATTCTATCGACCTGCAACCGGACCGAGGTCTATTGTTCGCTGCAGGGTGTTGGCAAGACCCAGATCAGCAGCTGGCTGGCGGAATTTCACGGCCTGGCACTGGAGACCATCGCCCCCTATCTCTACGCCCATGAGGGGTGTGAAGCGGTCAGGCACCTGCTGCGGGTGGCCAGCGGACTCGATTCCATGGTCCTGGGCGAACCCCAGATTCTGGGGCAGGTGAAACAGGCCTACCAGACTGCCCGGGATGCCGCCGCCACAGGAAAGCTGCTGGGCCGATTATTTCAACACACCTTCTCGGTGGCCAAGCAGGTCCGCACCGACACCGCCATCGGCCACAGCCCGGTCTCCGTCGCCTTTGCCGCGGTCAGCCTTGCCCGGCAGATCTTCAGTGACCTGTCCCGGCAGACCGCCATGTTGATTGGAGCCGGTGAGACCATCGAGCTTGCGGCACGACACCTCCAACAGCACGATATCGGGCGCATCATCATTGCCAACCGGACCATTGAACGGGCCCACAACCTGGCCAACCAGTTCGACGGTTACGCCATCGCCCTGACCGAGATACCCTCCCACCTGGCCGAGGCCGATATCGTGATCTCCTCCACCGCCAGTCCCCTGCCGGTACTGGGGAAGGGAACAGTGGAGAGCGCACTGAAAAAGCGACGCCACCTGCCCATGTTCATGGTCGACATCGCGGTTCCAAGAGACATAGAACCCGAGGTGTCCGACCTGTCCGATATCTACCTCTACACGGTAGACGACCTGCAGGAGGTGATCGAAGAGAACATGCGCTCCCGCCAGGAGGCGGCCGAACAGGCCATGGAGATCATCGACCTGCATACCGAAGAGTTCATGGGCTGGCTGCGCTCTCTGGACGCGGTGGGCATGATCCAGGAATTCCGCGCCCAGGCGGAACAGATGCGCGACGAGGTGCTGCAGCGGGCCCTGCGCAATCTCCGCAACGGAAAGTCGCCGGAAGAGGTCCTGGGTTTCCTGGCCCACACCCTGACCAACAAACTGCTGCACACCCCCAGCACCCAGATCCGGCGCGCCGGCTTCAACGGCCAGGAAGAACTGCTCGACGCCGCCAACACCCTGTTTCAGATACAAGATACAGACGATTCCACCTTCAGGGCTCTGACCCGGGTTATTGCGCGCAAATGAACCCCTCCATTCAAGGCAAGCTGGACCAGATAAGCGAACATTTCGAGGAGATCACGGCGCTGCTGGCTGATCCGGAGGTACAGAGAGACCAGAACCGGTTCCGGGAACTGAGCCGGGAGTACGCCCGGCTGGGGCCGGTGGTGGAGTGCTACCAACGCTACCAGGAGCTGGGGCAGGCCATCGATAGTGCGCAGGAGATGCTGGACGACCCGGAGATGGCCGAGCTAGCCCAGGAAGAGCTGACCCAGGCGGGGCGGGAGAGAGAGGCGCTGGAGCCCGAGCTGCAGCTATTGCTGCTCCCCCCCGATCCCAACGACGAACGCAATGTCTTTCTGGAAATCCGGGCCGGTACGGGCGGCGCCGAGGCTTCCCTGTTCGCCGGTGATCTGCATCGCATGTACCTGCGCTATGCGGAACTCCAGGGGTGGAAGACGGAGACCATCAGCGAAAGCATCGGAGAGCAGGGGGGATACAAGGAGGTCATCAGCCGCATCAGTGGCCGCAATGTCTATTCCCGATTGAAGTTCGAGTCCGGTGCCCACCGGGTGCAGCGGGTTCCCGAGACCGAATCCCAAGGCCGGATCCATACCTCTGCCTGCACCGTCGCCATCCTGCCGGAGGCCGAGGAGATCGACCAGGTGGAGATCAACGGCAGTGACCTCCGCATCGACACCTACCGCGCCTCCGGCGCCGGCGGACAGCATGTGAACAAGACCGATTCCGCTGTGCGCATCACCCACCTGCCCAGCGGTATCGTGGTGGAGTGTCAGGACGAGCGTTCCCAGCACAAGAACAAGGCCCGGGCCCTGTCTCTGCTGCAGGCCCGGCTGCTCTCCGGTATGCAGGAGAAGCAGACCAGCGAGCAGGCAGAAGCACGCAAACTCCAGGTCGGCAGTGGCGACCGGTCAGAACGCATTCGTACCTACAACTACCCCCAGAATCGTCTCACCGACCACCGCATCGGCCTGACCCTCTATAAACTGGACGAAATCCTGGAGGGTACCCTGAACCAGGTGATAGCCCCCCTGATCCAGGAGCATCAGGCCGGGCAGCTGGCGACCCTGTCAGCGGACAATGAATGAAGGCGGATTACAGCCGGGATCCCCCAACGACCATCGCCCAATCTCTGAACAGTGTCCGGGCCCGCCTCTCCACCCTTCCGAACGGTTCGCCCGGCCTGGAGGCAGAGGTGTTGCTGGCCCACATCCTCGACAAGCCTCGTACCCACCTGATCGCCTGGCCGGACAAGGCTTTGTCCACAGAGCAGCAGGCCGGGTTCCAGGCACTTGTCCAGCGACGGTTGCAGGGAGAACCCCTCGCCTACCTCACCGGCCGGCGGGAGTTCTGGTCGCTGTCTCTGAGGGTGACCCCCGCCACCCTCATCCCGCGGCCCGAGACGGAACAGCTGGTGGAACGGGCGCTGGAGCTGATACCAAAAGAGGCCCGGGCACAGATCGTCGATCTGGGTACCGGCAGCGGCGCCATCGCTGCCGCTATCGCGACCGAACGCCCACTCGCATCCATCATCGCAACCGACTTCGACAGCGCTGCACTGGCCGTCGCCCGAGAGAATTTCCGTCACCTCGACCTGAACAACGTCACCTGCCTGTCGGGAGAGTGGTGCGCCGCCCTGCCCGATCAGCGCTGGTTCGATATGATCCTGAGCAACCCCCCCTATGTGGCAGAAGGAGATTCCCACCTGCAGCAGGATGGACTTCCCTGGGAGCCTGTCGCCGCCCTCACTGGCGGGCCCGACGGCCTGAGGGCGATCCGCAACATCATCCGGCAGACCCCGGCCTGCCTGAAACCCGGCGGGTGGCTGATACTGGAACATGGCTTCGAACAGGGGGCAGCGGTGTGGGGTCTGCTGCGCAGGCAGGGCTTTCGGGAGGTCAGCACCCTGCAGGATCTGGCGCATCGTGACCGGCTCAGCGAAGGACGTCTGACCCTCCCCACTTGATTATTCCCCGTCAAAGGTTAGGATTTAAGCCATGGACACCGAAGCGACGGAGCTAATCAAGATACGTCAGATTGCGTTTACCGAACTGCATCCTGACCCGAACCAGGCACTGACGGCAGCGCTGATGCTGGCGGACGTGGATGGCGTCCTCGAAGCCGGCGCCGAATCCCCCACCCTGCTCAATATCCATTACAACATACTCGAGATTTCGCTGGAACAGATCGAAACCGCCCTTACCGAAACCGGATTCCATCTCAGCAGCCGCCTGATCTACAGGCTGCAGCGCGCCCTCTACTACTACACCGAAGATGTCCAGCGCGCCAACAACGGCTGTCGCCGGGGCGACAGCAACTGCACCCGTAAAATCTTCATCGAGCGTTACCAGCACCGCGACCATACCCTTCGGGACCCGCGCCCGGAACACTGGCGAAAATACTTGTAAAAACAAAGATTCAAGCCTGTCTCTATGGAAGACGAACAGCTCCTTCGCTACAGCCGGCAGATTATGCTGCCCTCGATCGGGTTCGAGGGACAGGAGCGACTGCTGGCCTCCCGGGTGCTGGTTATCGGCCTGGGGGGACTGGGGGCTCCCGTCTCCATGTACCTGGCGGCGGCCGGGGTGGGGACACTGATACTGGTGGATTTCGACAAGGTGGATCTGAGCAACCTGCAGCGACAGATCATCCACACGACGGAACGGATCGGGATGCCTAAGGTAGAGTCCGCCCGTGAGACCCTGACCGATCTAAACCCGGATTGCCATATCATTTCCTTGAACCGGCAACTGGAGGGGAGTGAACTGCAACAGCAGGTGGAACAGGTCGACCTGGTGGTCGACTGCAGCGACAACTTCACCACCCGCTTCGCCGTAAACGATGCCTGCGTTGCCAGCCGCACCCCACTGGTCTCAGGGGCGGCGATCCGCATGGAAGGGCAGCTCTCCGTGTTCAGCGGACAGCCGGGAGACCCCTGCTACCGTTGCCTCTATGGCGACGCTGGGGAACTGGATGAAACCTGTTCCGCAAACGGGGTGCTGGCCCCGTTGGTCGGCATCATCGGCAGCCTGCAGGCCACCGAGGCACTCAAACTCCTTACCGGGGCAGGTACCCCGCTGACCGGCAGGTTGTTGCTGCTGGACGCCTTGGAGATGCAGTGTCGTACCTTGACGCTGAAGCCAGACCCCGGCTGCCCGGTCTGCAGCGGCAGAGCTCGATTATGAGCGGTGTCGAGCTCCCCCCATCCAGCCGGGCCTACCTGGAGAAACTCAGGCGGGATCTGGTCTTCAGCGAGACGATACGCGGAGAACAGCTCACCTTCCACACCACTTGGGGCCTGTTCTCCCCCAAGGGGCTGGACCAGGGCAGCCGCCTGCTGCTCGACCAGCTGGAGGTGCACCCGGATGACGACACCCTGGATCTGGGATGCGGTTACGGGCCGCTGGGACTCACTCTGGCCCGCCTGGCACCGCGAGGGACCAGCCTGCTGGTGGACAAGGACTTCGTGGCGATCGAGTACAGCCGCAAGAACGCGGAGCTCAACGGCATCCGCAACGTGGAGGTGTTTCTCAGCAACGGCTTCGACCAGGTCGGTATGCGCCAGTTCGACCTGGTCGTCTCCAACCTGCCGGCAAAGACTGGTAAAGAGCTTTATTACCTCTACTTCTACGATGCCCTGATACGCATGAAACCGGGAGCCCGCATCTATGTGGTTACCATTACCGGGTTGAGAAAATTTATTCAAAAGGCGTTTCTGGAGGTATTCGGAAACTATAATAAAATCAAACAGGGAAGGACCTACACCGTCGCCATGGCCACCAGCACGCTTCCTCCAGCAACCTGAAAGCGTTATAATCCCATCTTGGTTGCTCAAAGCAGAACCATCACCTCTCCAGTCATTCCCAAACCCCGAACAGACTGGGCGACCTGCCGAGCCGGCAGGCTTGAACGCAGCTTTTCAACACATCCCAACGTTGATCAATACGGGGATATCCTTATGAGTAAATTAAAGATTCTGGTAGCAGACGATGATCGGATCACCCTTTCAGTCATAGCCCTGGGTCTGCGGAAAGCAGCGTACGAAGTAGTGACGGCCATGAATGGAGAAGATGCCGTACGACTTGGGCGTACGGAAAAGCCTGATCTGGCCATCCTGGACGTACGCATGCCCGGCGTTTTCGGGATCGAGGCAGCACGCCGGCTGCGTCGGGAAGCCGATGTCGACTGTATCTTTCTCAGCGCCTATGCAAACATGGAACTGGTGGAGCTCGCTATCAAGGAAGGGGCCCTGGGCTATCTGGTGAAACCGGTCAACTCGACCCAGCTCATCCCTGCTGTCAAGGCAGCGCTGGAGCGCTCGGCCGAACTGCGGCGCCTGCATGAAAACGAGGTCAGCCTCACCCATGCCATAGAGACCAACCGGGAGATCAGCGTCGCCATCGGCATCTACATGGAACGATTCGACATGGAGCAGAAAGAGGCCGTAGAGGCGCTGCGTGCAATCGCCCGCCCCCAACGCCGAAAGCTGGTGGATGTGGCCCAAGAATTGATTCAGGCCGGCCGGGAAAAGAGTTGACTAGGAGGCTGTCCGAGAATGGATGACCTACTGCGCGAACGTGGATGCCGGCTTGATTTCACGCTCGAATTCGTTAAATATGGCCAATATTCGCCTCATTCGAGCGAAAAATCCCGCTCGGCCCCACGTCCGTTCGCTACGACCGCCATGGATGGCGAAAGTGCCGGTTTTGCAGGAGCAACAAACCGGTCGGTCCCCATTCTCGGACAGCCTCTAGAGTATCTAAACTTCCCGCCACTCCAGCCGTTACATTCCAGTGCAGGTAGCGACAACAGAAAACGATGCCGGCTGCATGGGAAACAAGCTGGGAAAAAATCTGAATTCAGATGCCAGACATGCGAAAATAGTAAAGTAGATCAAGTAAAATGGATTCAAATACCAGCGGGCAAGCCCTTTGAGCGAGAACCATACTCAAGCCCCCAGCGTGGAATACTATTCAGAAAAATTCCGCCTCGCCGTACCCCTCATGACAAAGCAGGGCGTACCCCCCACGCCAAAAAACTACACCATCTGGTTCCGTTATGTCTCTGGTGAAAACGGGGCGTTGAACGAGCGCATCGACCAGCTGATCAAGGAGAAGACCCCCTTCACCGACAACCTGAACGAACAGCTTTTCGAGGAGTTCCTCTCGGAATGCAACATCGACAGGCTGGAACAGGTCCGGCACAACATCCAGGATGCACTCAAAGAGACCGCCTCCACACTGACAGGCACAGGCAGCGATGCCGCCCACTACGGAGAGACCCTGGAACGGTTCGACGCCAGCTGTAATACCGCCCAGTCTATCTCAGACGTGTACGGCCTGTTATCGGAGGTTCTGGAAGAGACTCGAAAGATGAAACACTCTTTCAAGCAGGTCACTGAGGATTTCAACACGAAATCACTGGAGATGGACCAACTCCGTGAGGAGTTGGAGCAGGTCCGCAAACAGGCATCCAGAGATTCCCTGACCGGGCTGACCAACCGGGCGACCTTTTTCGATCTGCTAAACGAGAAAGTGGCCGAAGAGGGCACCCAGGACCCATTCTGCCTGATGATGCTTGACATCGATCACTTCAAGCGGGTCAACGATACCTTTGGACATCTGGTGGGCGACAAGGTGATTCGCTTCGTGGCGGAGACCCTGAAACTGTCGGTAAAGGGGCAGGATACAGCAGCCCGCTTTGGCGGAGAGGAGTTTGTACTGCTGCTACCGGATACCGGGCTGGAGGGGGGAGTCACCTTGTGCAACAAGATCCGGGAGCGTATTGCCAACACCAAACTGGTGCGCACCGGCACCCGGGAATCGCTGGGGCAGATCACCCTCTCTGCCGGCGTGGCCCAATACCGCCGCGGAGAGGAGCAGATGGACCTGATCCAACGCGCTGACGACGCCCTCTACAAGTCCAAGAAGAATGGCCGCAACCGGGTGACCCCGGCTTCCTAAACGAGCTTGATCCGCAATAGCTGATTCACCTGCTGGGGGTTGGCCTTGCCCCTGGAGGCCTTCATCACCTGACCGACGAAGAAGCCCAGCATCTTGGCCTGCTTCTTCTCGTCCGCCTGCCGGAAACTCTCCACTTGGCGGGGATTGGCATCGATCACCTCGTCCACGAGCTTTTCGATCGCACCCGTGTTGGTTATCTGTTTCAACCCCCGGGCCTCGATAATCTCGTCGGCACTCCCCCCCCCCTGCCACATGGCCTCGAAAACCTGTTTGGCCAGTTTGCCGGAGATGGTGCCATCGGCGATCCGCCGCAGCATCCCCCCCAGCATCTCCGCGGTCACGGATGCCGCCGTGATCTCCAGGCCATCCCGATTGAGGGCCCCTGAAAGCTCACCCATGACCCAGGTGGCCGCCAGCCGGGTGTCTCCCGAAACCTCCACTACCCGCTCGAAGTAGTCTGCCAGGGGGCGGCTGACGGTGAGGGTTGCGGCATCGACCGGTTTCAACCCGTAGACTTGGTTGAAACGGCTCCGCCGAGCATCCGGAAGCTCCGGCATATCCGCCGTCACCTCGGCAATGAAAACCTCGTCCAGCTCTACCGGCAACAGGTCCGGGTCCGGGAAATAGCGATAATCGTTGGCCTCCTCCTTGGAGCGCATGGAGCGGGTCTCATCCCGGTCCGCATCGTACAGGCGGGTCTCCTGTACCACTTCCCCCCCCGCCTCCAGCAGTTCGATCTGCCGTTCCACCTCGAAATTAATGGCGCGCTCCAGAAAACGGAAAGAGTTGATGTTCTTCAGCTCCGCCCGAGTGCCCAGCTCCTCCCCGGGATGGCGCACCGAGACATTGGCATCCACCCGGAAGGAGCCTTCCTGCATATTGCCGTCGCAGATCCCGATGTACTGCACGATCTGGTGGATTTTCCGGGCATAGGCCACCGCCTCCCTGGCAGAGCGCATGTCCGGCTCGGAGACGATCTCCAGCAGCGGCGTGCCGGCCCGATTGAGATCCACCCCGGTCAGGCCATGAAAATCCTCATGCAGGGATTTACCTGCGTCCTCTTCCAGATGGGCGCGAGTGACGCCGACCGCGCGGGTCTCCCCGTCATCGAGCAGGATCTGCACCTCCCCCGGGCCGACGATCGGCAGCTCGAGCTGACTGATCTGGTAGCCTTTGGGCAGGTCGGGGTAGAAATAGTTCTTACGGGCGAACACAGAGCGACGGGCCAGCTCCGCATCGATGGCGGCACTGAACCGGATCGCCATACGAACCGCCTCCCGGTTCAGCACCGGCAGCACCCCCGGCATGCCCAGGTCCACGTTGCAGGCCTGCGTGTTGGGCGCCGCCCCGAAGGCGGTGGAAGCGCCGGAGAATATCTTGGAGCGGGTGGCCAGCTGGGCATGTATCTCCAGCCCGATTACAGTTTCCCATACCATGGTATGTGTTCCTTATAAAGCAGATACTAGGTACTAGGCTCTAGGTACTAGGAAAAGAAAAAGAAAAAGAAAAAGAAAAAACTAAAGATAGAACTATTCTAAACGCGGTACCTAGTACCTAGTACCTAGTACCTAGTACCTAGTACC
>JAUXBK010000167.1 GCA_030619405.1 Sedimenticola sp.
ACAAGATTGCTCAAGATTTACAGGTCTTTCGTACAATGTATTCCTGTAAATCCTGAAAATCATGTTAATCCTGTCTAATTATGGAGATGATTTTGAGTTGAAATGGAGAGGTCTGCTATCTACAAAATTATTCTAATCTTTTCCTAGTACCTAGTACCTAGTACCTGTATTTACCTGCCTTAATATCCCGCTGATCTCAGATCCAGCTCCACAGGCGTGGCGGCGAGACGCTTGATGCCACTGCGAATGGTGCCATCGGGAAGCATCTCCATCCAGCGCAGGCCGGGTGCCTGCGGGTCTATGCCGAAATCGTCCTGGCGGGGGGTGAACTGGATGCAGGTGGAGGGGGTTCCCATCAGTCTGACCCCGCGGCGATACTGTTCGAAAGACTGGTGTATGTGGCCCCAGAGCACTCCACGGACATTGTGGTGGCGATCGATCACGCGGAAGAAATCATCCGGGTTTTCCAGCGCCATCCGGTCCATCCAACGGCTGCCCACGGTGGTTGTGTGGTGATGGAGGCTGATCAGGACATGGAGATCCGGGTGCTGTGCCAGGCTCTGCTCCAGCAGGGCGAGTTCGCCGCGCTCCAGGCGGCCCTGTTCGTATCCGCGAATGGTGGAGTCGAGTAGAATCACCAGCCAGTTACGGTGTCGAAACATTTTGGCCGTGGTTACCATTCCGCCCTGGATGCAGCGGTTCATGGTCTCGGGGATGTCGTGGTTGCCGGGCAGGCAGTGAACCGGAATACGCAGGGCCTCGAAGCGCTCCCGCAGTCGGTTGTAGCCGGCCGGGGTGGCGTCATGCACCAGGTCGCCGGTGGCGAGCAACAGATCCGCGGGCCAGAACTCCTGTCTGGCCATCTGCAACACCTGATCGAAGGTCTGCTGAGTGTTGACTCCCGCCAGGCAGCCGTTCGGGTCGGCATAGATATGACAGTCGGTGAGGTGCAGGATGTGCAGCCCCAACCCCGGCGAGGGGTTGTGGGTCCTCGGTGCCTGGTCGGGCAGGCTGCTGCTCTTCTGAAACATGGAGTTTTTGTCTGTTCCCACCGGTAAGGGATGAAATCTGGCTGTACGGTCGTTCCTGATAGTATATTCCGGCATGGGGCGTCGCAGGTTCCGAACAGATACAATATCTGCGCTGCACTGTGAACCACGCCTCCCGTTGCTAAATGTAACCGTTCACTCCCCCCAGTGTGTAGGTGCGAATTTATTCGCACTTGGCCGAATGAATTCGGCCCTACAGCGTGGATCCCACACAGGGGTCTGAACGGTTACTGCTAAATCGTCATACACATGGGAAGTATGGTGGTAATTCGCAAGTAGTTTAAACTATTTTTAAGCTATTCTTGGCCTGTTTGTGGGCTGAGTCACGAACTGGTTACGGAAATGACACTGAATGAACTTCGTTACGCCGTCGCTGTTGCCCGCGAGCGCCACTTCGGGCGAGCGGCGGAGCAGTGCTTCATCAGTCAGCCGACACTGAGCGTGGCGGTTAAGAAACTGGAAGAGGAGCTCGGTCTCCCGCTGTTCGAGCGGGGGCAGGGTGATGTGAGCGTCACCCCGGCCGGCGAGCAGATCATCGCCCAGGCGCAGCGGGTACTGGAACAGGCCGATGCCATACGGGAAATGGCGAGACAGGGCCAGGACCAGCTGACCGGTCCGCTGCGGGTGGCGGCCATATACACCATCGGTCCCTATCTTTTCCCCGGGCTGGTGCCGGCGCTGGCGGAGCGGGCTCCGGGGATGCCCTTGATCATCCAGGAGAACTACACGGCGGTAGTTTCGGAGCAGCTGAAACGGGGTGAGTTGGATGTGATCATCATTTCGCTCCCGTTCGATGAGCCGGGCATCGAGACCCGACCGATCTACCGGGAACCGTTCGAGGTATTGTTGCCCCATTCCCATCCCTGGGGCAAACGGGCGGCAATCGATCCAAAGGAGCTGGATCAGGAACGGGTCCTGCTGTTGGGGCAGGGGCACTGCTTCAGAGATCAGGTGGTGGAGGCGTGTCCGGGCTGTCTGCAGCCCGTGGCGTCCGGGCAGGGGGTGCAGGAAAACTTCGAGGGTGGTTCGCTGGAGACCATTCGCTACATGGTGGCCAGTGGTATCGGCATTACCGTGTTGCCGAAGACAGCGGCAGCACTGGACCGCCTGCCCCGGGGGATGCTCCAGGTGAAGCCGTTTCGGGGCAAGCGGATACCGAGCCGCACCGTGGCCCTGGCCTGGCGCCGCACTTTTCCCAGACCACAGGTGGTGAAGGTGCTGGCGGAGGCGATACAGGCGTCCGGGCTTCAGGGAGTGGAGATGCTAGGAGCCTGCAGGGCTTGATGCTTTTACGAACGATAAAATATGTTATAAACGGGTAGGATGCGGTGAGATCGTTCGGCAGTTGAATGCTCCTGCAAAACTGCACTCCCGCCTTCCATGGCGGTTCTGGTGGATCCGCTTAGCTTGATCCACCCTACCCATTTTCACGGAGTTATTGAGAAGTTACACCGCATCCGATCAGTTTGCAGGATCTAGGTGACAGGGTGATTAAAAGTTGTCGGTGTTGGTAAACAGCCCCACCCGCAGGTCTTTGGCCGCATAGATCTCGCGGCCGTCCACCTGCATCACCCCGTCTGCCACGCCCAACACCAGCTTACGGCTGATTACCCGTTTCATATTAAGGTGGTAGGTCACCTTCGTCGCTGTCGGCAGGACCTGTCCGGTGAATTTGACCTCGCCTACGCCGAGGGCACGGCCGTGCCCCGGGTTACCAATCCAGGCGAGGAAGAAACCCACTGCCTGCCACATGGCATCCAGTCCGAGACACCCCGGCATGACCGGGTCACCGGGAAAATGGCATCCAAAAAACCAGAGATCGGGCGTGATATCCAGCTCCGCCTGGATCTCCCCTTTACCGTATTGACCACCTGTATCGGCGATATGGGTGATCCGGTCCATCATCAGCATATTGGGGATCGGCAGCTGAGCGTTACCCGGCCCGAACATCTTTCCCTGGCCGCACTCCAGTAGTTCCTCTCTCGTAAAGCTCTGTTCTTTTGCCATGAAATCACTTTCCTAGGTAGTCATCAGCCGATCGTCGCATCCAGCCGCTCGCGCAGCAGTGGAACGATCTCGTCGATCCCGATCATGCTGTTCTCGTGCTCGGTGCGGGCCCGGTACTCCACCTTGCCCTGGTCCAGCGCCCGCTCCCCGATCACCACCCGGTGAGGGATGCCGATCAGCTCCATGTCCGCGAACATGAAGCCCGGACGCACATCCCGGTCGTCCAGCAGTACCTCGATACCCGCATCATTCAGCTGCTGATAGAGCGCTTCGGCTGCCTCGTGCACCCGCTGGGATTTGGACATCTTCATCGGCAGCAGCGCAACCTGGAACGGCGCGATAGCGGCGGGCCAGATGATGCCGTGCCCGTCGTGGTTCTGCTCGATGGCGGCCGCCACCACCCGGGAGACGCCGATGCCGTAGCAGCCCATGGTCATTGCCAGGGCGCGGCCGGACTCGTCCAGCACCGTGGCGCCCATCGCCTCGCTGTATTTCTTCCCCAGCTGGAAGATGTGGCCCACCTCGATACCCCGGGCGATGGTCAGCACCCCCTTCCCGTCCGGGCTGAGGTCCCCCTCCACCACACTGCGGATATCCGCCACTTGCGGTAGGGGGAGGTCGCGCTCCCAGTTGACACCGAAGAAGTGCTGGTGGTCGATGTTCGCACCGACACTGAAGTCCGCCATCACCGCCACACTGCAGTCGACGATGCAGGGCAGGGACAGGTTGACCGGGCCCAGTGAGCCGGCCCCCGCCCCAATGGCCTCGCGGATCTCTTCATCGCTGGCGAACCGCAGCGGGCTCGCCACCTGGGGCAGTTTCCCTGCCTTGAGTTCGTTGAGCTCATGGTCGCCGCGCACCACCAGTGCGACCAGCTCAGAGTCCACCGCTTCCGAGGCGGCGACGATCAGGGTCTTGGCCGTGCGTTCGATCGGCAGGCCGAACTGCTCCACCAGATCCTGGATGGTCTTGGCATCCAAGGTCTCCACCAGGTGCATCTCTTCGCCGGGGGCCGGTCGCTCCGTTACCGGCGCGACTGCTTCCGCCGCCTCCACATTGGCGGCGTAGTCGCTGTCGCTGGAGAAGGCGATGGCGTCTTCGCCCGAGTCGGCCAGTACATGGAACTCGTGAGACCGGCTGCCCCCGATGGCGCCGCTGTCCGCCTGCACCGCCCGGAACTCGAGGCCACAGCGCTCGAAGATACGGCTGTAGGCCTGGTGCATCCGGTCATAGGTCTGCTGCAGCGACGCCTGACTGGTGTGGAAGGAGTAGGCGTCCTTCATCAGGAACTCCCGGGCGCGCATCACACCGAAGCGGGGCCGGATCTCATCCCGGAACTTGGTCTGGATCTGGTAGAAATTGATCGGGAGCTGTTTATAGCTCTGCAGCTCGTTGCGCGCCAGATCGGTAATGATCTCTTCGTGGGTGGGGCCGAAACAGAAATCCCGATTGTGGCGGTCGCGCATGCGCAGCAGCTCCGGGCCATACTCTTCCCAGCGCCCGGACTCCTGCCACAGCCCTGCCGGCTGCACCGCCGGCATCAGCAGCTCCAGGGCGCCGGCCCGGTCCATCTCCTGGCGGACGATGTTTTCCACCTTTTTCAGCACCCTCAAACCCAGCGGCAGCCAAGTGTAGAGGCCAGCCGCCAGTTTTCGGATCAGCCCGGCACGCAGCATCATCCGGTGACTGGCGATCTCAGCGTCGGAAGGGGTCTCCTTGAGAGTCTGGAGTGGAAATCGAGAGGTACGCATTGAGGGGTCCAGTGGTTGTGATCTGATACGGTCCGGGTCAAGCGAATCCAGGCATTTGCAACGGGCGTCGTCCCGAATTCAGCCACTCATTCTAACAGGCTGGGAGCAAACACTCACCTCTGGAAGGAGTGTAAACCCAGGGTATCGAAGGATGAAGCGATCAGCGAGCAAAAGTGGTGCTGTTCCAGCCCCACAGATCCCGCTCGGCGTCCGAGAATTCGATGTAGATCCGCCGCTCCGGGATGGCGAGCTCCTCGGTGACTAGTCGGCACAGCTCTGCCGACAGGGTGCCGGTCCGGTCCCGGGGCAGGCCGATGCTCTTCAGCTCCAGGTAGGCGAGGGGCTCGGGGCTGCCCCCGAACAGCATCTCCTGGCCATGCTCCAGCATCACCATCACATAGGATTCCGGTTTGCCCAGCAGTTCTGCCACCCGGGATGATGCCTTTGCCATCAGGGGGCTGCGCTGTTCCGGGTCGATCTCCCGGTTGGTCGTTATCTTCAGCAGTGGCATGGTCTCCCCTCCCTGTTACTCCCCACAGGAGCGTTTTATCATCTGCTCCGCCTCGCTTATCCGCTGCTGGCGCTGCTCTTCCGTCAAGCGGTGGTACTCCCCATCCGGGGTGCGGTACCGACGACGGGTCGATGCCTGCAGTATCTCGTAGTTGTGCTTTGCTGCAGCACAGTTTTTCTCGTTGACGGCCTCTATCTCGGTCGCCTTTTCCCGGGTCTCTTCCTGCTCCTTACGGATGATGGCATCCTGCTCCTGCATCTGCCGGGCCTTCTGTTCCTGTTCACGCACCAGTGCCCCGTCGCCCAGGGCGGGGGCCTGGGGTATCGGGGTTCTCACCGCATTGGTGGAGTCAGGGGGAGTTGTCTGGGAGAAATGGGTGACCCCGTCGGCATCCACCCATTGATACATCTCCGCGGTCGCGGGGGCGATCCAGAGAAGGCAGATGATGAGGGCAACGTAGCGATACAGGTTCATGATATATCCCGGAAAATGGCTGTATAGTCACAGAATGTATTCTCTCAATAAATCCAGGCAAACCACAAAAATGCAGGGTGGATCAAGCGTAGCGGATCCACCAAAACCTATACAGTTAGTGGATCCGTCGCTACTTGCTCTTTTGGATCTACCCTACCCATTTTCACGGAGTTATTGAGAGGTTA
>JAUXBK010000225.1 GCA_030619405.1 Sedimenticola sp.
CGTAGAGCGAATGAAAAATTGAGTGGAATCCTTATTGTGATTGCCGAGATTTTTCATATCGCTATACGGGACAAGAGGTTGTGCTATGTGCGTGCGAATACTTGCAGGATCTAGGTGTCAGTTCAGGGGCAGCTGTTTCTGTCCGATTCTACCTTGCCGGTCAGCAGCAGAAACCCTTGGAACGGGCCCATGACGCTCATGGCTTCCATCTTGGGGCCATCGAACTTGAGTTTTCCGGTTGCCATGGCGCCCATTGGACCACAGCCCCAACTGCCTTCGCCCATGCAGGCCCAGTCTTCGTCGGTGGCATACATGAGATAGTCGACGTCCGGGTTGAGCTCGGTGTTCGTAACGGCGCCGCCATAGGTGCATTTGGCCAAGCCGTTCTCATCCGTGATGGTCAGCTCCACCTTCTTCTGGCCTTCACAGTCCAAGCGGTAGATCTGTATGACCTTGTAGCCCCGTCCAGCGTTGTTGCCGATCCAGTCGCCCCCGAGCCCCTCGGTCAATTCTTCGTCGGCATTCCAGGCCTGACAGGCCTCTGCAGCCCACTGCGCCGACATGAAAACCGGGGTGGCGGCACTGGCGCCTGCAGAACAGAGAGCCAGTGAAAGAACCAGTGTGATTCTCCTCGAAATCATTGTAACCTCCGGGTAATTGTATTATTTATTGGGTGGTGTCATCGGTTTTTCCGGGCAGCTTCTGGGCAGGCGGTGTGGCAGGCAGTCGTATCCGTTCACGGTTGTCAGTTTACGGTTTACGGCGTTTCAACGAACCATGTAATTCCTTAACAATTCGTGAAGGCGCACTGTCAATCGGCAAGATTTTTTCCAGACTTCCAGATCCTCGAAAGAAACATTCATGGTTTCCGCTAACTCCCTGTTAGTATCAACCGTTAACTGTAAACCGTTAACTGTGAACGGTTACAGGCAGTCTAACATAAGGGCCGCGGAAAACCGCCTGGCCGGAAACGCAACAACCCATACTCCCTTATCCATGGGGATACAGCCTGTCAAAAGCGCAGGATCAGGCTGCCAGCTGACCCTGGATCTTCTTCATCGCCGCCTTTTCGATCTGACGGATGCGCTCGGCAGATACGCCGTACTCATCGGCCAGTTCGTGCAGCGTCGCCTTCTTGTCAGAGAGCCATCTTGCCTCCAGGATATTACGGCTCCGGGCGTCCAGATTCTCCAGGGCGGCAAACAGCTGTTCCTTGTCATTTTCTTCGCTGTCCATTCGCTCCAGTTGGGAAGCGGGCTCCATCCGCATGTCCGCCAGATAGGCCACTGGCGCCAGAGCCTGCTGCTCCTCTTCCGCCGTTGCAATACCATCGAAGGCGCTATCGTGGTTGTTCAGCCTGCTCTCCATCTCGATGACGGTCTCAGGTTTTACCCCCAACTCCTCTGCCACTTCGTTCACCTCATCCTGAGAAAACCAGCCGAGGCGCTTTTTTGAGCTGCGCAGATTGAAGAAGAGCTTGCGCTGGGCCTTGGTGGTCGCCACCTTGACGATGCGCCAGTTACGCAGGACGAACTCATGGATCTCGGCCTTTATCCAGTGCACCGCAAAGGAGACCAGACGCACACCCATGTCGGGGTCGAAGCGCCGCACCGCCTTCATCAGACCCACGCTACCCTCCTGAATCAGGTCCGGGAGTGCCAGACCGTATCCTGAGTAGCCGCGTGCCACCTTGATCACAAAGCGGAGATGGGACATTACCAAAGCGCGCGCCGCGTCCAGGTCGTTGTTGTCACGCAGACGAACGGCCAGCTCATGCTCCTCTTCTGCGCTCAGCATGGGCAGCTGATAGGCAGCACTGATATAAGCATTGATACTGCCCGTAGGTAATGTGACCGGGAATGTAAAATCCTTGTTCATCTCTCGATACCCAATTTATTTTGCATAGTACTATATTAGCACTCGATGATTGACGATGCCAGCCAATATTGGCACTCCTGAGGTGAGAGTGCTAATGGGGGTAAAAGTTCGGTTGCCTTTCTATTAGGTTCAAGACATCTCGAAAGCGGAAAAGAGGCGGGAATGACCCGGGTGAGGTGGCTCAGTCCGGCTCGATCCCGGCCAGGTGACGGCCGACAGCGATCCATGAGCCAACCAACCCCAGCAGGGTACTGCCACCGATCAGTACCAGGAGGGTAGGGGTGTCCATCCCGATCAGGCTGAATCCACTCTGATAGAGTCCCGCCAGGTGTGCCACCGGTGCCTCCAGCAACCGTAGCGAGAGAAGCACGAGCAGCCAGGCGATGACGCCTCCGAACAGGCCGTACCAGACACCCATATAGAGGAAGGGGCGACGGATAAAGGCATCTGTGCCCCCGATCTGTTTGGTGATCTCGATCTCGGCGTGGCGGTTCTGTATCTCCAGGCGGATGGTATTGACCACCACCAGCAGTACCGCCGCCCCAAGCAGGGAGGCGAGTACCAGTATCGCCCGCTGGGCGATATCGGTGATGGCCTGGAAGCGCCGCACCCACTGCATATCCAATTGGGCAAAGTCGGTCTCTTTCAACTGTTCCAGCTCAGCCAGCAGTGCCTGGGCCTGCTCCGGGGTCTCCAGTCTGGATGTCACCACCACGACTGGCGGCAGCGGGTTCTCTTCCAATGCTTCCAGCGCCCCGGAGAAACCACTCAGCTGCTGGAACTCCTCCAGCGCCTGTTCTTTGGTGATGAGGCGTACCCCGTCTATCCCTGGTTTCGTATGTAGTCTGGATACCAGTTGCCCGAGCCGTTGCGGTTCGACCTCCTGTCTTATGAAGATGGAGATGGAGGTGGCGCCATCCCAGCTGTCACTCAGGAGTTGCAGGTTGTTGAGCAGCAGGTGCAGGCCGGTGGGAAGGGTCAGAGCGATAGCGATCACTGCCGCTGTCATCAGGCTGGAGAGAGGAGAACGGGTGAAACGACCGAGACTGGCCAGCGCCACCTGCAGATGGCGCAGCAGCCAGGTGTATGGCCGCAGGCGCCGACCGGTGTCGAAACTGGCGGATTGTCTTTTTTTCTGGCTGTTTCCGGTCAACGGTCGTCACTCTCCAGACGGCCCTGGTTGAGGGTAAGTATGCGTCGCTGCATAGGGCGGATCAGCTCCAGGTCATGACTGGCGATGATCAGGGTGACGCCCACCTGGTTGAACTGCTCGAACAGGTGCATGATCTCCCGCGAGAGATCCGGGTCAAGATTGCCGGTCGGCTCGTCTGCCAGCACTACCGGTGGTTTGGAGACCACGGCGCGGGCGATCCCCACTCGTTGCTGTTCGCCGCCGGAGAGGGTGATCGGGTAGGCCTTCTCCCGGTTCAGCAACCCCACCTTGTCGAGGGCGGCACGTACCCGGCGGCCTATCTCGGTGTGTCCCAGTCCCGCCACGATCAGCGGCATGGCCACATTGTCGAACACGGTGCGGTCGTTGAGCAGGCGGTGGTCTTGAAAGATCATCCCCACCTCGCGCCGGTGGTAGGGGATTTGACGCTGCTTCATCCGGGTCAGGTTGCGTCCAGCCACCCGCACCTGCCCGCCGGTACTCCGCTCCAGCAGGCCGATCAGCTTGAGCAGAGTGCTCTTGCCAGCACCGGAGTGGCCGGTCAGAAACACCATCTCCCCCTGCCCGATGTGGAAACTGGCGTTGCTCAGGCCAGTGTGGCCACCCGGGTAACGCTTGGTGACATTGTCGAAATGGATCATCTATACAGAAGACAGAAGACGGAAGACAGAATACGGATTGGGGAATCTCCTGGCGTTCGAAGCCATCCTGTTCTGCCCTCTGTCCTCTGTCTTCTGTCTTCTGTCTTCTGTCTTCTGTTAAAGCAGATGTCTGCCATCGAACACCTTTGCGTCCAGGGCGAACGGGTCGACCCCTTCGATACAGCCGAGGTTGGCGCGAAAGTGTCCCGGTTGTCGGGCGGTTTCGTGAAATGTGTAGATGCCGCAGTTCCGGCAGAAATAG
>JAUXBK010000116.1 GCA_030619405.1 Sedimenticola sp.
ATTTCAGGCGCAAGTAGCGGTTGCGTTAGGGCGGCGGGTTACTCCAGGTGAATCAGGGCGGCCGAGGAAGAGGAAACAGCTGGATTCGCGGGACTTGTTCGGCAAGGAGTGACGGACCAAAACCGTGGTCTATCCCCTATTATGGACCGCGTGATCCAGCAGCAGGAGACCGAACTCCAGCTCTGTTCCGGCATGGAGCGTTCGTGGCGTAGAGCCGCCGAATGCCAGGACCCAGGGGTGCGGCACACCGGCCAGCTGTTTTCCCTTGGCCGCCGGCAGTTGCGGTGTCTCGAAGAAACGGCAGTAATCAGGTTTACGTTATGCCTCACCCCGTCCCTCTCCCGGAGGGTTAAGGGACCCTTTGTCGCGATGCTGGTGGGTAATCCTGACTCCCCGCCCTGCAATCGACTCCTATCTTACCGCCTCTTCCTCCGGGAGAGGGTTGGGGTGAATAGACCACCTCGACCCCCCCTGGCCCCAGCAACCGCTCCAGCCGCCGCAACAGTTCGTCCATCGGCTGTACCTTCCATGCCTCGCCGAAGGCGAGCATCCCCCGGCTATCCGGCCGCCGATAAACGAGTTGGACAGCACAGGGGCCACCCCGGTAGCCGTCCAGGATCTGCCCCAGCTCGCGGACGAAATCAGCAGCCGATTGCCCCCTCTCTGCCAGCACGCCCCGATCGAGTCTGAGCCGCAGGGATCCCGCGTGCAGGGCACGGGCCTGCTCGAATGCGATCAGCTGATCCGCCCGGATACTCAGACCACCACGATATTCGTCGTAACTCAGACTACCGGTCACCAGCAATACCTGTTCGCTGGTCAGCAGTTCCCGGTAGGTCTCACAGGCCTCGTTGAATAGAGTCGCCTCGATCCGACCGCTGCGATCATCCAGCAACAGGGTTGCCATATGTCCGTTCTGAGTCTGCCGACGGTTCGCTGAAACCACCAGACCTGCCACCATCACCCGCTGACCACCACGCTTCCGATATCCCTCTCTGTCCCCCCCCCCTTCGAGAGCGAGCCTGGAGATCCGGCTTACCCCCAGTCCCGTCAGTTCCGGTTCGTAGCGCGCTATGGGATGGCCGGTCAGATAGAGACCCAGGGTCTCTTTCTCGCCCTGCAGCCTCAGTTCCTCGTCCCACTCATCGGTGTCGTCCGGCACCACCTGCAGATTCCCGGCGGAACGAGGCTCTGGATCAACCAGTCCAAACAGGTCTTCCTGCCCTGCCGCCTCCATGGCGTGGTGCTGTTCCGCCATCTTCAGGGCAAGCGGCAGCTGGGCTATGAGGGTTGCCCGGTTGGCCCCCAGCTCGTCCATGGCTCCCGCCCGGATCAACGATTCCAGCACCCGGCGATTCGCCTTGCGCAGGTCGATTCGGCGGCAGAAATCGAACAGATCCCGGTAATTGCCCCCGCTCCGGCGGGCATCGATGATACTCTCGATGGCCGACTCTCCCACCCCTTTGATCGCACCCAGGCCATAGATGATCGAGTCCTCGCCCGCCACCGTAAACATGAATTCCGAACGGTTGACATGGGGCGGGCTGAGCTTCAGCTTCATGCTTCGACACTCATCGATCAGGGGCACTACCTTGTCTGTCGTATCCATATCCGCAGAGAGTACCGCCGCCATGAAAGCAGCGGGGTAGTGGGCCTTGAGCCAGAGGGTCTGATACGAGACCAGGGCATAGGCGGCAGAGTGAGACTTGTTGAAACCATACCCGGCAAACTTCTCCATCAGATCGAAAATGTAGCTGGCAGTCTTCTCCTCCACCCCTCGAGCGACCGCACCCTGCATGAAGATCTCGCGCTGCTTGGCCATCTCCTCCGGCTTTTTCTTGCCCATGGCCCGGCGCAGCAGATCAGCACCCCCCAGTGAATAACCGGCCAGCACCTGGGCGATCTGCATTACCTGTTCCTGGTAGAGGATGACACCATAAGTCGGCTTGAGGATGGGCTCCAGTGTCGGGTGCGGATAGACCACCTCCTGACGCCCGTGTTTGCGGGCAATGAAATCATCCACCATCCCTGACTGGAGGGGACCGGGACGAAACAGTGCCACCAGCGCGGTTATATCATCGAAACAGTCAGGCTGCAGCTTCTTGATCAGCTCCTTCATGCCACGGGATTCCAGTTGGAATACAGCGGTGGTCTGGTACCGTTTCAGCAGCTTGAACGACAGCTCATCGTCCATCGGGATGCGTTTGATGTCGAGTGGCTCCAGCCCCTGTTCCTGCCGCTCCCGATTGATGTTTTTCAGAGCCCAGTCGACAATGGTAAGGGTACGCAGCCCCAGAAAGTCAAACTTCACCAGCCCCACCTGTTCCACGTCATCCTTGTCGAACTGGGTCACCAGATTCTCACCACCCGATTCACAGTAGAGGGGAGTAAAGTCCGTCAGCACCGTCGGTGCGATAACCACACCTCCGGCGTGTTTTCCCGCATTACGGGTAAGACCCTCCAGCTTCCGCGCCATATCGATAAGCTGGGTCACCTCCTCCTCGTCACGATAGGCGCGACCCAGATCCTCACTCTCTTCCAGAGCTTTTTTCAGGGTCATGCCAATTTCGAACGGGATCATCTTGGCAATCCGGTCGGTGAAGCCGTAGGGGTGTCCCAGCACCCTGCCTACATCACGCACTACCGCCTTGGCCGTCATCGAGCCATAGGTGATGATCTGGGAGACGGAATCACGGCCATAACGCCGCGCCACGTAGTCGATCACCAGGTCCCGCTTGTCCATGCAGAAGTCGATATCGAAATCGGGCATGGAGACCCGTTCCGGGTTGAGGAATCGCTCAAACAGCAGTTCGTGTTCGATCGGGTCCAGGTCGGTGATCTTCAGTGCATAGGCCACCAGCGATCCGGCGCCGGAGCCACGCCCCGGTCCCACCGGGATATCGTTGTCCTTGGCCCACTGGATGAAGTCGGCAACGATCAGAAAATACCCCGGAAAGCCCATCTGGTTGATCACGTTCAGCTCGATCTGCAGCCGCTCGTCGTACACCGGCCGTTTCTCCGCGATCCTCTGCACGTCGGACTCGAATATGTGCTGCAGCCGCCACTCCAGCCCCTTGCGTGCCTCCTGATTGAAGAATCCCTCAAGCGTCATGCCGTCGGGCACGGGAAAATCAGGCAGGAAGTTTTCTCCCAGGGTCAGTTCGAGATTGCAGCGCCGCGCAATCTCCACACTGTTCTCCAGTGCCTCCGGTATATCGGAGAAGAGTTCGCCCATCTCTTCCGGGTTGCGGAGATACTGCTGCTCGCTGTAGTTCTTCGGTCGCCGGGCATCATCCAGTGTCCGACCCTCGTGGATGCAGACCCGCAACTCGTGGGCGCCGAAGTCCTCTGGTTGGAGAAACCGGACATCGTTGGTGGCCACCACCGGCACAGCCCGCCTGCTGGCGAGATCCACGCTGGTGTGGAGGCACTGTTCCTCCCGCTCCCGACCGGTACGGTTCAACTCCAGGTAAAAGCGGTCACCAAACACCTCCAGCCAATGGCTGAGGCAGGCATCCGCCTGTTCAGCGCTCCCCGCCAGCAGCGCACTGCCCACGTCCCCCTCCCTGCCACCAGAGAGTGCAATGATACCGTCGCAGCTCTCCCGGCTCAGCCAGGAACGATCCAGCATCGGTCGTCCCAGGTGCTGCCCCTCCCGATAGCTGCGGGAGACCAGACGGGTTATGTTTCTGTAGCCTCGATGGTTCTGTATCAGCAGCAGCAACCGAAAGGGTCGGTTGACATTCGCCGGGTCCCGCACCCAGACATCGACCCCGAAAATCGGTTTTACCCCGGCACTCATGGCCGCCTTGTAGAACTTGACCAGGGAGAAGAGGTTGCACTGGTCGGTCACCGCCACGGCAGGCATGCCGGCTTCGGCCACTGCGTTGACCAGGGGCTTTATCCGCACCAGGCCATCGACCAGGGAGTACTCGGAGTGAAGACGGAGATGAACGAAACCGGGTGCAGTCATGCTGGAAGTCAGGAATTCTCCAGCAAGCGCCTCACCGGGCGGAACGAGCGACGGTGGATGGCGGTCACCCCCAGGGTCGCAAGGGCTTCGATATGTGCTCTGGTGGGGTAGCCCTTGTGTCGTGCGAAATCATAGCCTGGGTACTGCGCATCCAGCGCCTCCATCTCCCGATCCCTTGCCACTTTGGCCAGGATCGAGGCGGCACTGATGGACGGCACACTGGCATCCCCCCCCACGATGGCCTCGGCACTGCAGGGGAGACCCGAAGGACAGCGATTGCCATCGATCAAGGCGTGCTGGACTACGACCGGCAGTGCCTGCACCGCCCGGCGCATGGCGAGCAGGCTGGCCTGAAGTATATTCAAACGATCGATCTCTTCCACCTCGGCCCGCCCCAGAGCCCATCCCAAGGCGTGTTCCCGGATCGCCCGGTCCAGTGTTTCACGATGTTTCGGTGTCAGCTTCTTGGAGTCTGCCAACCCCGGGATGGTGCATCCAGGGTTCAGGACGACGGCGGCCGCCACCACCGGTCCCGCCAGTGGCCCCCGGCCCACTTCGTCCACGCCGGCGCACAGCAGTTGCGCTCTTTTCCGCTCACACATCGAAGTTGCGTGCGGTGCACATGATCTCAGCTGAAGCGACCAGCTTGCCATCCACCCTGGCGACGCCTGAAAAAATGCCAATACCCCGCTTGAAGGCCTTCTGGGTCACCTCAAGATACAGCTGATCGCCCGGTTCCACCGGCCGCTTGAAGCGGGCCTTATCGATCCCGACGAACAGGTAGATATAGTTTTTACTGACATGCTCCGGGTTGGACTCCATCGCCAGCAGGCCGGTGGCCTGGGCCATCGCCTCGACGATGAGCACCCCCGGCATCACCGGGCGAATGGGGAAATGGCCGTTGAAAAAGGGTTCGTTGTAGCTGACATTCTTGATCCCGAGCAGGCGTTTGTCCTTTTCGAACTCCAGCACCCGGTCGATCAGGAGGAAAGGGTACCTGTGGGGCAACAGACTCAGTATCTTGTTGATATCCATGACCATCTAAACTTCTCCCCTGCCACCGGCCAAGAGCCGGCCTGGCACTAAATACCAATTAAAACAGCTACTGTTCCACTACCCGTGCTGTGGCAGCCCGCCCGTGCTACCACCCACCGCCCTTATTTCTTGGACGACTTGTACTTCTCTTTCAGGTGCTGCAGCACTTTGTTGGTCAAGTCTGCCCGCTTGCTGGCATACACTACACCAACACTGAGAATTACATCGATTTTCTGCTCTTTGCCAATCTGGTGAACCACTTCCGTAACTATCTGTGAAAGCTTGTTCAACTCCTCGTTACGGCGCAGATTGAGATCCTCCCGGTACTCGTCGCTGGTGGCCTTCAGTTTGCGGCGACGGGAACGGATATCCTGCTCCAGGCGCTTGACCTCGGCGGCGCTCATAATGGCGCCATCCCGGTTCAGCTTCTCCTCCAGCTTCTTCACCTGCCTCTGTTTACTCAGCAGATCCTGGTTGCGGCGCTTGAACTCCCGTTCCAGGGACTTGAGAACCCCTTCGTACTGGGGCGACCGTTTTGCCACCTCGGTAGCATCCACCACGCCGATCCGGAACCCCTCCGCCGATATGGCTGCCATCGGCAGGGTCAGACAGATCGCAATAAAGATAATCGATAGTCGCTTTCTCAAGGTATTTCTCCATCAAACAATTAAAAAGCACTTCCAAAAGAGAACTGGAAGTATTGCACCTCGTCCTCGCTCTCGTCATTCAGCGGCAGCGCAACGCTGAGCACCAAGGCCCCGAATGGGGAGAGCCAAAACGCCGACACGCCGGTCGAATAGCGAATATCGCTCAAGTCGATATCTGTCTCCCCATCGTACACTTGACCACCATCCGCGAAAATAGAGAGGCGGACGGTTTTTTCCACCAGCTTGAACGGCGCCGGAAACAGGATCTCGGCGTTCCCCACGATACGCATACTGCCACCCAACGGGTCCCCTTTGGAATCCTGGGGACCCAGGCTGAAGTCCTGGTAACCTCTTACAGTCTTTATGCCACCGGCAAAAAAGTTCTCCCACGGCGGCAGGCGGGTAATATCACCATAGGCATCCCCATACGCAACATCCCCCTTGAAGGCCAGGGTAAATGTCTTACTGAGGGGGAAATATCGTTTCTGATTGTAGACGACAGTATAATACTTCAGGTCGCTGCCGGGTATGGTCGCTGTGGTCGAAAAGCGTTGCACCCCGCCTTTGGTCGGCATCATCGTGGAGTCACGGGAGTCGTGGCTCCAGGAAACACCCAGCTGAAAATCGAGAAAGTCGCTGCCGTTTTCTCTTCTGAACTTCTTGATCTCCTCCGAAGCATCGTTGCCCACCTTGTAATTGAGCTTGAACATGTCGAAGGTGAAGCGAACCCGGTCGGTCTCGTTGATTGGAATACCAAAATTGACCCCCAACTGGCCCTTGTCGAGGGAATAGCTGGCGGTATCCACCTCGTCGAAGTCGGTCTTCTGGTAGCTTATGACGAAGCCGCGGCTGATCCCGTCGACGGTGTAATAGGGGTTGATGTAAGAAAAGCGGTACATGGTGTTGGCCACGCTGGTGTCAAAGCCGAGCGCGACATATTTACCGGTGCCAAGGAAGTTGCTCTGAGAGATGCTGGCGTTGAAGATGACCCCCTGAGACTGGGACAATCCGACGCCCGCCATCAGATTGCCTGCCCGCTTTTCCACCACCGATACATCCACATCCACCTGATCGGTCGATCCCGGGACTGCAGGTGTCTCTACATTGACCTCTTCGAAATAACCCAGGCGCCGCAACCGCTCCCGGGAATTTCTCACCTGCTCGGCAGAGAACCAGCCCGCCTCCAGCTGCCGCATCTCACGCCGCAGCACCTCATCCCGGGTCGAGTTGTTACCCTTCATGTTGACCCGGCGCACATAGACCCGTTTTCCGGGATCGACGAAAAAGGTCAGCGCAACCTCTCTCTTTTCGTCATCGATCTCCGGGACGCTGTTGACGTTGGCAAAGGCATACCCCCGGTCCCCCAGCATGGTGTTGATCCGTTCCGTACTGCCGGTAACCTGCTTTCGGGAGAATACGTTGCCACGATCGATCTGGATCATGGGGAAGAATTTCTCGGGCGGGGCCACCAACTCTCCGGCCAGCTTGATATCACTGATGGTGTAGACATCGCCCTCTTCGATATTGATGGCAATATAGATATCCCGCTTGTCCGGGGTAATGGTGACCTGGGTAGAGGTGATCTTGAAATTGATAAACCCCCGGTCCAGATAATAGGAGCGAAGGCGTTCGAGATCACCGGTCAGCTTCTGGCGGGAGTATTGATCTGCAGAAGTGATGAATGAGAGCCAGTCGGTAGGGGTGAGTTCGAACCCATCCAGCAGATCATCCTGGTCGAATGATCGGTTGCCCACGATATTGATGTTTCGGATCCGGGCGGTCTCCCCCTCCCTGATGTCGATATCGATCGCCACCCGGTTCCGCTCCAGGGGGGTAACCGTGGTCTCCAGTCTGACGCCATATTTTCCGTTGTTGAAGTACTGTCGCTTGAGCTCCTGACTGATCTTGTCCAATACAAAACGGTTGAGGACCCGTCCTTCCGTCAAGCCGATATCTTTCAGCCCCGCCAGCAGTTGCTCTGTCTCGATATCCTTGTTGCCGCTTATCTCGATCTTGGCGATGGCCGGGCGCTCCTGCACGAAGACGATGAGGACATCCCCTTCCCGCTCCAGCCGCACATCCTTGAAGAAACCGGTCTTGTAGAGGGCCCGGATGATCGCGCCCGTATCCCTCGGTTCGATGCGCTGTCCGATCTTCACCGGCAGGTAGTTGAACACCGTCCCGGCGGAGATGCGCTGCAACCCCTCGACCCGGATATCACCGATGGTGAACTCCTGCGCCATCGCCGCCCATGACCCGAGCAGCGCCATCAGCAGAAACAGCAACGACACACACCTTGAAGCTCGCATCATTTTCCGGGAACTATTCTTTGGTTTTCTTCTTAGAATTCAGGGCACAAACACCTTAGGGGCTTGGAAAAGATTAAATTACGCGCCTTGCTTGTCTATGGCTCCGTCTTCGGTGTTGCGCCAAGGGTTACATACAACGAGTATGCGCCCCTTGGCGCGCCTTGAAGACGA
>JAUXBK010000221.1 GCA_030619405.1 Sedimenticola sp.
CCGTATAGCGATATGAAAAATCTTGGGAATCACAATAAGGATTCCACGCAATTTTTCATTCGCTCTACGAAACAATAGCTTGCACTCTGTACGCACGACTACCTGCAGGATCTAGGTTTAACTCTAAAAAAGGAACCTTACAGACTCTATTAAAGTATTGTTTGCCATTAAAATCAAACGCTTAAAGTTCCTAAGCTTTTCGCGCCTAAAAACCGTCATGGATTTGACGCTGTTTCTCCCAGTCCCAGATCTTTATGGGAGCAGTCGGATTCAGATGAAAATGGTCTGCAGGTCATTGAGAAACTGCCGCCCGAGCGGAGTGGGGTGCCAGCCCTTGGCCGTTGCCGACAACAGGCCCGCCTCCCGTGCCTGGTCCAGCTGTGACTGGATGCTGTGGATGGGAAGCCCGGTGTGTGCCTCGAACAGGGTGGGGGAGAAGCCCTGGTTCAGGCGCAGGGCGTTGAGCATGAACTCCAGGCGCAGATCTTCTGCATCCAGCCATCTCTCCCCGGCTGTCGAACCAGCCCCGCCGGCACTTGCCAGATAACGCCGCGGGTCTCTGATGCGCCATTGGCGTCTGATACGGGCGCCCCTGACATCCGTTATCTTTCCATGGGCTCCGGCACCGATACCCAGGTAGTCCCCGAAGGTCCAGTAGTTCAGGTTGTGGCGACAGCTCGCCCCCGGGCGGGCGAAGGCGGAGACCTCATACTGTTCGAAACCGGCAGCGGCCAGCTGCCCGTGTCCCTGCTGCTGCATCTCCCAGATGGTGTCATCCACCGGAAGTGGCGGGGGTGTACGGTGAAAGGGGGTGTTGGGCTCCAGGGTAAGCTGGTAGTAGGAGATATGGTCCGGTGCCAGGGCGATCAACCGCTGCAAGTCCGCTTCCGCCTGGGCCAGGCACTGGCCCGGCAGGCCGAACATCAGGTCCAGGTTGAGACGGTCGAAGCCGGCGCTCTTTACGGTCTGGACCGCTGCCACTGCCTGTTCCGGATCGTGAATGCGCCCCAGTGCGATCAGGCTTTCCCGCGTCAGGCTCTGAACGCCGATCGAGAGCCGGTTGACCCCTGCATCCCGATAGCCGGCATAACGCCCTGCTTCCAGGGTCCCTGGATTGGCCTCCAGTGTCACTTCCATTTCCTGGTGGCACCCCAGTCGGGACCTCACTCCAATCAGCAGCGCCCCGATGGAGGCGGCAGAGAACAGGCTGGGGGTTCCCCCTCCGATGAAAATGGAGATCAGCTCCCGTCCTTCGACCAGGGGCAGTTGATATTCCAGGTCCAGGAGCAGCGCCTCCACATAGCCCTTCTCGTCCAAGTCCCCCCCGGCCTGGTGCGAATTGAAATCGCAGTAGGGGCACTTGCGTGCACACCAGGGGATGTGGACATAGAGGGAGAGAGGTGGCTGTTGTAACAGGTTCACGATAGAAGGAATCAGCAATTCTAAATGTGGAAAAAGAACCACCACGAAGCGCACGAAGAGCACGAAGAATTCTTGTTTTTAAATGTTTCTTCGTGTTTTTCGTGGTGAAAAACTTGGTTAGTTGTTTGCACTATGTTGCCACATTGAGAATTGCTGCTGAAACTGCAGGCAATCTCTCAATCGCTGCCCGACCACCTTTGTATACTGGCTCCTACGCTCTGCGTTGGAGCACCCCCTTGACGCTCGGCGACACCTACTGATCAGGGAGGAGCAAGGAAACGGGGTGCAGAGCACCAGGTTGATGGTTACCACGCAGAGCGTGGAAACGTCAATTGAGGGGCTCCAGATTGGCATAGGCCAGCACCAGCCACTTGGATCCTTCCGCCTGGAAGTTGACGTGGACCCGGGCGCTGCCGCCCGAGCCCTCCGCATTCAGCACTACCCCCTCGCCGAATTTCGGGTGCGATACCCGCTGCCCCAGCCGGTAGCCGGATTCCTCGCCACTGAAGCTGGAAGATGAAGGGGAGTAGAGCGGTCGCGAGACCTGAGGACGTGCTCGCACCTCCTCGATCAGCTCCCCCGGGATCTCCCGCAGGAAGCGGGAGGGGTGGGGGTAGTGCTCACTGCCATGCAGGCGCCGGCTCTCGGCATAGGAGAGGTGCAGTCGCTCCATGGCCCGGGTCATGCCGACGTAGCAGAGCCGCCGCTCCTCCTCCAGCCGCTCCGGATCCTCACTGGACATGCTGTGGGGGAACAGCCCCTCCTCCAGGCCGGCGATGAAGACCAGGGGAAACTCCAGACCCTTGGCCGAGTGCAGGGTCATCAGCTGCACGCACTCCTCGAAGGCGTCGCCCTGGGTGTCGCCGGCCTCGAGTGCGGCGTGGGCGAGGAAGGCGGAGAGCTCATCCATCTCCTCCTCCTGGGCCTCGTGGTCGAACTGGCGGCTGGCATTGACCAGCTCTTCCAGGTTCTCCACCCGATCGGGACCCTTGCCATCCTTGCTCTTCTTGAAGTGGTCGATCAGGCCGGCAGCGGAGATTATCTGGTCTGTCAGTCCCGGCAGTGCCAGCCCTTTGACAGCCACCGCCTGCTCTTCGATCAGCTCCAGGAACCCGCCCAGGGCGTTGGCCGCCCGCCGGGTCATCCCGCCGCCCCCGATCAGCTCATGGGCGGCCTGCCACAGGGGGCAGCCGAACTCCCTGGCGTGGGCCCGCACCCCGTCCAGGGTACGGGGGCCGATGCCCCGCGGAGGCATATTGACCGCCCGTTCGAAGGAGGCATCGTCTTCCGGGTTGGCAATCATCCGCAGATAGGCAAGGGCATCCTTGATCTCCGCTCGCTCGAAGAAGCGCAGTCCACCATAGACCCGGTAGGGGATCTGGGTCTGGATCAGCGCTTCTTCGAACTGCCGGGACTGGGCGTTGGAACGGTAGAGTATCGCCACTTCGGTGCGGTGGTGTCCCTGCTCAAGATAATCCCGGATGCGCTCGACAACGAAGCGCGCTTCGTCAACTTCATTGAAGGCGGCGTAGAGGCTGACCGGTTCACCTTCGTCTCCCTTGGTCCAGAGGTTCTTGCCGAGGCGGGAGGGGTTGTTGGCGATCACCGCGTTGGCCGCCTTCAGGATGCTGTTGGTGGAGCGGTAGTTCTGTTCCAGCCGCAGCAGAGGCGCTTTGGGATAATGGTTCTGGAAGTCTCGGATATTCTCCACTTTGGCACCGCGCCAGCCGTAGATGGACTGATCGTCGTCACCAACCACGAACAGGTTGTCCTGCTCGCCGGCCAACAACCGCAGCCAGGCGTACTGAATGGTGTTGGTGTCCTGGAACTCATCCACCAGGATGTGCTGAAACCGTTCCCGGTATTGGTGCAGGATGTCCGGGCGGTCACGCAGCAGCTCGTGGGCCCGCAGCAGCAGCTCGGCGAAATCCACCAGGCCGCCGCGCTCGCAGGCAGCCTGGTATTCGGTGTAGATGCGGATCATCTGGTGTTGGAAGGGGTCGCCGTCATCATCCAGGTGCTGAGCGCGCCGCCCCTCGTCCTTTTGACTGTTGATGAACCACTGGGCCTGGCGTGGTGGCCAGCTTGAGTCGTCCAGCTCCATGCTCTTCAGCAGCCGTTTGATCAGCCGGAACTGGTCGTCCGAGTCGAGGATCTGGAAGCTCTTCGGCAGCTTTGCCTCCTGCCAGTGGGCCCGCAGCAGGCGGTGGGCGAGACCATGGAAGGTTCCCACCCACATGCCGCCCACCGGCTGACCCAGAAGCCCTTCGATCCGCCCTTTCATCTCCCGGGCCGCCTTGTTGGTGAAGGTGACCGCGAGCACGCTCCAGGGTGAGACGCCCGCCACCTGGATCAGCCAGGCGATACGGTGCACCAGTACCCGGGTCTTGCCGCTGCCGGCTCCCGCCAGCACCAGCATGCTACCCGGCGGGCCGGAAACCGCCTCGCGCTGGGCCTCGTTCAGCCCTTCCAGTATGTGGGATACATCCATGGTGTGATTATAAACGGTATTCTCCGCCGGTACCTGTGCTCTTCGAAGGCCAGGGCAGGGACCAAGGACCTGGGTTTAGGCTGGTTCTACCTTTGTTTTTTCACTTCCTAGGTCCTAGTATAGGGTGTCAAAAACGATAACTGTTTGATATTTCAGTGTATTTCAAAATATTCATCAGAAAATAATCGCTTTGATGGATACTTAAAACAAAA
>JAUXBK010000043.1 GCA_030619405.1 Sedimenticola sp.
GCGCAAAGGCGCAAAGACGCAAAGGAAAACAAGAAATAAAAAAATGCTGACTGGTTAGGCACCCTGAATGGCCGGGGGTGCCTCCGAACAGTGTCAGTCTCTCAAAAACCCTTAAAAACGTTCTCGCGCAAAGGCGCAAAGACGCAAAGGAAAACAAAAAATAAAAAAATACTGACTGGTTGGGCACCCTGAACGGGGGTCTGTGCTCAGGAACAAAGTGCGGAACACCAGCCACGGTTTTCTGGAATCATGGTCCGTTTACGATTCCTTAGCTGTTCGATGGCACGGTGCTCCTTCATAAGCATTGAAACAAGCAGCAATCATCTTTTTTATGCGTTTTGTTTATGCGTTTTGTTTTTCCTTTGCGTCTTTGCGCCTTTGCGCGAGAAAGTTTTATGTTTTTTATGTTTTTTCCTTTCCAGGGGAACCACCCAGAGACTCATTTGGTCAGCGCCATGAACAGCTTGGGTAGCTTCTCCGGCAGGCGTTCGATGTTGTCGATGATCGAGTAGTGGGAGCCGAAAATATCGGTCACATACTCGTCTGCCCGGGGATCGAGATTGATGCAGTAGCTGTAGATCCCTTTCTGGTCCAGCTCCCTGACCGCCATGCGGGCATCCTCGATCAGGTGCTGCCCGTCCTTCACATCGATATCGGCCGGCTCACCGTCGGTGAGGATCAGCAGCAGCTTTTTCTCTGCCTTCTGGTGCTCCAGATAGTGAGCGGTGTGACGCATGGCCGCTCCCATACGGGTCGAATAACCGGCCGCCATGGCCGCCAGGCGCCCCTTCACACCCTGATCCCAGCGTTCGCTAAAGCCCTTGATGTGATAGTACCGCACCTCGTGCCGGGTGTTGGAGTGGAAACCGGCGATGGAGAAACTGTCGCCCAGCTGCTCGATGGCCCAGGCCAGCAGGGAGACCGCCTCCTGACTCAACTCCAGGATCGTCTGGCCACTGCCGTTCACGGTCTGGTTGAGGGATTCTGAGAGGTCCAGCAACAGGGTGACGGCGATATTGCGGTCATCGTGCTTATGGCTGACGTTGATTCGCGGGTCCGGATTGTGACCGCTCTTGTAGTCGATCAGGGAGCGGATGGCGATATCCAGGTCCAGCTCGCTCCCCTCCTCCTGGTAACGCACCCGTACATAGTTCTGGGGCTTGAGCAGGTCCAGCATCCGTTTGATCTGCTTGGCCAGCCGATCGTGCTTACGCAGCAGCCCGTCGATGAATCCGGGATCCCGGGCGGGGTGCAGGGTCTCGTAGACGCTGGTCCAGTCGGGTCGATAGGTCTGAGTGGTGTAGTCCCACTCCGGGTAGTGGCGCGGCGGCAGGGTGTCTCCCGGCTCCACCTCCTTGATCTCGGTGGGCTCTACGTGGAAGTCCTCGTCGTCGTCCAGCTCGTAGAACTGCCACAGGTTGCGGTTGTCGTCCCGGTAATCGATCACCGTATCCTTGAACCAGACGTTGGGGAGCGCATCCCCCTGTATCCGGGTGCGGGCGATGTACTCTATCCCCAGCAGCTCCATATCCATGGTGCTGGTCCCACCCTTCTCCATCACCGACAGGAAACGTGCCACGAATTCCTGCAGCACGGGGTCTCTGTACCCGTGCCCCGGGTCCAGGATCGCCCGGGAGATCATCGTCAGGCGGTGACGGATGCAGGATTCCCGCTCCGGGTTGCACTCCCCCTCCACCGGGACCGGATGCAGGCGCATGAACAGGCCTCGCAACCCCGGGTACTCCTGCATCAGCAGCCACTCCACCCGGGAATCCTCGAAGGTCTCGATGGCGATCCGCTGCATCGGGCTGCGGTTGTCCGCGAACACCGGCGAGGTCCAGCGCCGGTGCCCCGCCATGTGCGCCAGGGCGGCACGATACTGTTCGATGCCGGATACACCGTCATCCGTGTCGTCGTAGACGTCGGGCAGAAAGATACCGCCGTCATCGTAATAGGGGCGGGGGTCGGAACGCTCATCCAGCATCCTTGAATAGGGGTAGACATTCTCCTCGATTCGCCACAGGGCGCGATCGAACAGATCCAGCCTGTGCTCCACATCCACCAGCAGGGTGCCGTGCCGCTCCCGCTGCATCACCGCCCGGCTGTCCTGGGACTCCAGGCTGAAGAACTCTCGCAGATGATCCGGGTGATGATTGTGCTGCTGGATGCCATACTCCATCCAGCGTTTCAGGCCGCCCAGATTGAGTTCACCCAGCAGCACCGGCGCCTGCTCCAGAAAGGGCACCAGTCCAGGGCTGGCCATGGTGGCATGGGAGCCATGAATAGAGATGGAGGTACGTTCCACCATCTCCAGCACCAGTTCCAGATAACCCTGCAGCAATTTGTTCTCTTCCAGCCGGCGGGCAATCGCCGCCAGCGACTGCAGGAAGGGCAGGATCGCATCCGCATTGGGGCTGCGGGAGATCTGGTAGGTGGTGCGGGCAATGGGGTAGATCATCTGCTCGCTGGTGTGCCGGGCCACCTCCGGGGCCTCTTCCATGAACACCAGCGGTGGTTCTGCCCCACGCCCCATCATGCACAAAAGTTCGATCCCTTCGACGAACCCCTTCAGACCCTGGGCGGTCAATACCTCCCGGGCCTCCCGCAGGCACTCATCGAATACCGCGGCGACCTCCCTGTAGGCACAGTTTACTTTCCGGCTGGGGGAACCCTGATTGGAGTCACTCACTGCCAAACCCTCCTGACCTGCATTTCTCCCGGCGCCTGAAAAATCGCGGGATTCTCTTGGACGTAACCGTTCTCGGAGTCATAAAGACATTCAGCCACGGATTGATGCAGATTAAACACGAATTTAATTTGAAGACTGAAACGCCATCAATTTCCGCGTGTAATCCGCGTCAATCCGCGGCCATTTTCCTGTCCCTGAAAACACACCCTCAGGCAAACACCGCATCGATGGCGCTGTCCAGGGTGTCGCGTATATCCGCATCATCCGTGATCGGGCGTACCAGCGCCATGCGTGCAGCATCCTTCGCATCGATGCCCTTGCGCATCAGGCTCGCCGCATACACCAGCAGGCGGGTGGAGATACCCTCGTCCAGGCCATGCCCCTTGAGGTTGCGGGCGGCCTCACCCACCTGCACCAGACGTTTCGCGGCATCGGTATCGATACCGGTCTCCTCGCTGACGATCCGCGCCTCCAGGTCGGCCGGGGCATAATCGAAGTCCATCCCTACGAAACGCTGCTTGGTGGACTGTTTCAGGTCTTTCATCAGGCTCTGGTAACCCGGGTTGTAGGAGATCACCAGCTGAAAATCCTCGTGTGCCCGCACCACCTCTCCCTTCTTGTCCAGCGGCAGGCTGCGGCGATGGTCTGTGAGGGGGTGGATCACCACCGTCGTGTCCTGGCGCGCCTCCACGATCTCATCCAGATAGCAAATGGCGCCGATACGCGCCGCGGTGGTCAACGGACCGTCCAGCCAGCGAGTACCGTCTGCATCCAGCAGGTAGCGCCCCACCAGATCGGCAGCGGTCATGTCTTCGTTACAGGCCACGGTGATGAGGGGCTTGCCCAGTCGCCAGGCCATGTACTCGATGAAACGGGACTTCCCGCAACCGGTAGGGCCTTTGACCATCACCGGCAGGCGAGCCCTGTAGGCCGCCTCATAGAGTTCGACCTCGTTGGCCGATGGCTGGTAAAAAGGCTCTTCCGTTACTTTGTACTGTTCGATGTCAGTCATTGTTCGGTTCCGAAAAAAAAGGGGAAAACACTCGACGGTTCAGCATACACCCAATTCCAGCCTGTCACCGGGTCACGAGCGATGCCATACGGTTGCAAACCGGGTAAAAAAACCCCCGCACAGGGCGGGGGTTCGATAAAACCCTGTGCGCACGGTGGTCCGAAGACCACCGGTACCAGGTCTGTGACGCTGTGCCTACTTGTGTACGCCCAGCTTCTCTCTCCAGCCCGGGAAGATCTGATCCGCATCCTTGGGGAAGGACTCGAAGGCCCGGGCGAACTCTTTGTGCTCCTTGGCGAACTCGATCGGGTCCGCGCCCTCTTTCCAGCACTCATACGCCTGGCGCAGAGAGATGGCGCCCGCCGCCGGGCTGTCGATGTGGCCGTAGGAGCCGCCACCGGCGGTGTTGATCACGTTAGCGTGACCCAGATTCTCGAAGAAGCCGGGAAGACGCAGGGCGTTCATGCCACCGGAGATGATCGGCGTGGTGGGCTTCATGCCGTACCACTTCTGATTGTAGATCGGGCCCTGATACTCGTCGCGCTCAATGATGTAGGCGATGGCACGGTCATCTTTCTCCCCTTCCATCTTGCCGTAGCCCATGGTGCCAACATGGATACCGGAGGCACCCTGCAGCCGGGACATCTTGGCCAGCACATAGGCGGTGTAACCGCGCTTGGCGCTGGGGGAGGTCACCGCACCATGGCCGGCACGATGATAGTGCAGGTACTGGTTGGGGAACCAGCGGCGGGCGGTGGTCACCATGCCCGGGCCGCCAACATAGCCGTCCACCAGGAAGGCCACTTTGTCCGCATCGGGGCCGAAGGTCTCGAGGATGAACTCGCCACGAGCGAGCATTTCGCTGTGATCATCGGCGGTGATGTTGGCGGAGAAGATCTTCGCCTCACCGGTCTCGTCCTGGGCCCGCTTCATGGCATCGTAGACCAGCGGGTAGACCTTTTTGGCAGGGCAGAAGACCTGGTTGCCCTGGGGCTCGTCGTTCTTGATGAAGTCACCGCCCAGCCAGAACTGGTAGGCCGCCTCGGCGAAGGGCTCGGGGCGCAGGCCCAGCTTCGGCTTGATGATGGTGCCGGCGATATAGCCGCCATCCTTGATCGGGCGGCCGAGTATGCGCCACAGGTCGGAGATGTCCTTCGCCGGGCCGTCGAACAGCTGGATGGCCCGCTCCGGCATGTAGAAGTCAAATATCTTGGCGTGCTTGACATCGCCCATGCCCTGGTTGTTACCAATAACGAGGGTCAGAAAGGAGACCAGCATCATGCGGCCGTCGGTCATGTTGCGGTCGAACAGGTCGATAGGATAGGCGATGCGCATATCCTCGGTCGCCTCATCGATGTGATAGACCAGCGCATCCACGCCCTTGGTAAAATCGTCAGTGGTGGAAACCTCGACGTTGGTGCCGGTTGAGGACTCGGCGGCGAAATGAGCCGCGGTCTCCAGATAGCCGTAGCCCTCTGCCGGAGCCATCTTGTAGGCAACGAGAATATGCTTGCCACCGGCAATCAGGTCTTCTTCTTTCAGGCTGAGATCTGCGTAACGATTGGATTGATCCATGTTTTGACCCTCATCGATGTGTTTGAGTAATTCGTCCGGCGCCTCGCCGAATCGGGGGCCATAATGCAGAAATTCTTATATAAATAAAAATCGAAATTATTGATGATTGGTATATACTTTTATCTATGAGCAGCGACAACCCCGGTTTTCTCGCCCGGCGCCTCAGTCTGCGGCAGCTGCAGGTGTTCGAGGCGGTGGCCCGTCTGGGGGGGTACACACGGGCTGCGGAATCCCTGCACCTGACCCAGCCCACCGTCTCCATGCAACTGAAGAAACTGTCGAACACGGTCGGTCTGCCCCTGTTCGATCAGGTGGGAAAGAAGCTCTATCTCAGCGATGCAGGCAGAACCCTCTACCAGACCTGCGTGGAGGTCTCTGACAGCCTGGAGCGGCTGGAGATGCAGATCTCCGACATGAAGGGGCTGAAACAGGGGCGACTGCGGCTGGCCGTGGTGACCACCATCGAATACTTCGCACCCCGGGTATTGGGGAAATTCTGCGAGCACTATCCCGGGGTGGACGTGGAGCTGAAAGTGACCAACCGCAAGCGGCTGCTGGAGCGCATCAGCCAGAACCAGGATGACCTCTATATATTGGGGCAGCCACCGGACGACGTGGAACTGGACGCCCGCCCCTTCCTGCCCAACCCGCTGGTGGTGCTGGCCCCCCGCGGCCATTCCCTGGTGGGACAACCGCGGATCCCACTCAAAAGACTACTGGAGGAGCCCTTCATCCTGCGTGAACCCGGGTCCGGCACCCGCAAAACGGTGGAGAAGCTGTTCGCCGACCACGGCCTCCAGGCCCGGGTCCGGCTCGAGCTTGGCAGCAACGAGGCAATCAAGCAGGCAGTGGCGGGCGGGCTGGGACTGGCGGTACTGTCCCAGCACACCCTCTCCCTGGAGGGTGGCGCTGGGCCCCTGGCGGTGCTGGACGTGGAAGGCTTTCCCCTGGAGCGGCAGTGGTACCTGGTCTATCCCAAGGGCAAAAGGCTCTCCATCGTAGCTCAGGCCTTCTATGATTTCCTTATGACAGAACGGGAGAACTATAACATTCCTGATTACCTACGTGTCTAAGCTATGCTCCAAGGCAAGGGGCAGCCTGGACGCTGTAGGGGGGATAAGCGTAGCGCATCCACCATCCCGGGCGTTGCGGCATGTGGTCAGACCATTGGTGGATGCGGCGCGCACAAGTGGTGTGCAAAACGAAAGTTCTGTGCGCGCACCTTATCCCCCCTACGAAATTACCCCGGAAAATTGAGAAGTTACGACGAAAATGGCTTGAAACCAGTACAGCAAACGCTAAGTCCCTACGACCATAATGTAGGTTGGGTTAGGCGCGCATCTCACTGATATTTCAAGTTATCATACACTCATGAGCGCGCCGTAACCCGACACCCTGATACCTCGTACTTAACATTTGCTGTACTATATTAAAGGTTACCCAGGAGATGCCAGAGGTGTCGATGAGATACCTAAGAAAGAGGGAAGTTATTCAAGTAACGTTATTCGTTTTTCTAGCGTCCGTTACGTTGTTGTGTGCTTCTCAAGAAGCAAGATTGAAGATCATTGGCGGTGAAATTTCCCCCAAAGACGCTTGGCCATGGATGGCTGCCATCCTAATCTTTGATCCCGTCATCCCGGATTACGCCTATTTCTGCGGCGGTACAGTGGTACACCCCTCCTGGGTCCTGACCGCCGCTCATTGCGTTATCGGCGAGGGAGGTCACCCAGCTAATCCGGAAGACACCTACGTTCTTACCGGCCAGTCCAATCTCCTGGCCATCGATGCAGAGTGGACCCGAGCCAACAGCATCCTGATTCACCCTCGACACGACCCGAAGGAATTCGCCAACGACATTGCGTTGATTGAACTTGAGCATCCAGTGGCGGTGGATACCGTCCGGTTAGCGGGTATGACCTTTGACCAGCCGTTATTAAACCCAGGCACCATGGCCACGGCGATCGGCTGGGGCAATACCTCAGCCACCAGTATTGAGTTCCCTTATGATCTTCACCAGGTCGATGTACCGGTTGTCGAGAACAAGGCCTGTGATGAGGTCTACATCAACCTCAACATGCAGCCGGCCATGGTCTGTGCCGGCTACCGGGAGGGAGGCAAAGACCCGTCTGTTGGAGACAGCGGAGGTCCATTAGTTGCAAGCACGGCAGCAACAAACCACGAATGGACCCAGATTGGGATCACGGTTTCCGGCACCGTGTTTGGGGAAACTTATAGTGCCTACACCCGGGTGTCACGTTACAGTGCCTGGGTGTCAGAAAATATCTGTCGTGATCAGCCTCTGTTGGGAGCGCCAATGATTCAGACTCAGCTGCAGGGCAACGTCGCGTCGCTGGATTACGTTCCGGTGCCCCATGCTTCAGGGTATCGGGTCTACTGGGCGCCCTACCCGGAGATGGAACCCATCTATCAGATGGACCTGGGTGACCGCACAAAGCTGAGGGTGACCTTGCCCTGGGGAATACAGCTATACGTTGCGGTGCAGGCGTACAGTGGGAATTGCCTGGGCCAGTTTTCCAACATCGATACCGTTTTTGTACCACAGCAATAAGCAATAGCTAGTACCTCAAACACTAAATATTGGTTAAACGATTTCCGGATTATTATGCGCTTCCTGGTGAAAACCTTGATTAAGTCTCGGCACTCTGTTGCCACATTGAGAATTGCCGGGGGGCGGCATGCCCAATCAGGTTAGCACCTGGATCCTGCAGGTAGTACGTCTTCCAGCGTCTGCTGGGGGAGCGCTATGCCATGCCGCTCCCGAAGCTGCCGGTCGAAGGCCGCGACCGAGCCGGGGCGTGGTTTCATCTTCTGCAGCAGGCTGGTCAGATCCTCGATGACCGCCCAGGGGTAGATGATCCAGCGCCAGTTCACCACCTCTTCAACAAAATAATCGGGTACGAAGGCAGAGGTTCTTTTGTGGTGCAGCACGGCAGTCATCAGCGCTTCCGGTGTCCCCTGGCGCTGCAGGTGTCTGGTCGCGACTTCGAAGGTATCGCCTGAATCACTGACATCGTCCACCAGCAGCAGACGTTTGCCGTCGATATTGGCGCCGAGCGGATAGCGCACCTTGGCGACCCTCTCCTTGTGTATGCCATGGTAGTGCTCGACCTTGACACTGACCAGGTCGAAAATACCGAGATAGTCTGAGAGGATGCGTGCCGGGAGGTAGCCTCCGCGTGCGATAGCGACAATCATGTCAGGCTGGAATCCTGAGTCACGCATCGTCATGGCCAGGTCTCTTGCCAGCCGATAAAAATGCTCCCAGGAGATGTACTCACAAGGGGTGCTGCTTTCCGGATTACCGGGTTGCCTGCTATGCTTCATGTATTTAAGAGTCCATAATTTCACGGAAACGATTATAGTTTGTATTCGGGGCCCCAGGATACCACTCCTGGATAACCAAACATGACGCAAAGATGCCCGGTTGTAAAACCATGAGCTCATCCATCCTGAAGCTTGCCTTTATTGTGCTGTTGGTTACAACTGGGTGCCTGAGCGTGGTGGCGAGCGTCCGTGGCGATTCGGGGGGCGTCGTTATCCTGGAAATTCAGGATGCCATCGGGCCAGCCACCAACGACTACATCGGGCGGTCACTGGAGAGTGCCTCCGAACAACAGGCCGAACTGGTGGTCATCCGCATGGACACCCCCGGGGGTTTGGACACCTCCATGCGCCGTATCATCAAGAGTATCACCACTTCTTCTGTTCCAGTGGCCACTTTTGTAGCCCCCAGCGGGGCCCGGGCTGCCAGTGCCGGCACCTATATCCTCTACGCGAGCCATATCGCCGCTATGGCGCCTGGGACCAACCTGGGTGCGGCAACCCCGGTTCAGCTGGGTGGGTTGCCGGGAAAAAATGGCGATGACAAGGAGCCAAAGGAGAACAGTGACAAGGGTGAGAAAAGCTCCGGGCCGACCGGTGACACCAAAACCAGGAAACTGATCAATGATGCCGCCGCCTATGTTCGCGGGTTGGCGCAAATGCGTGGCCGTAACGCCGAGTGGGCGGAAAAGGCGGTCCGGGAAGGAGCAAGCCTGTCGGCAGCCGAGGCGCTGGACCAGGGAGTCATCGACCTGATAGCCACGGACACCCAGGATCTGCTCCGGCAGTTGAACGGGTATGCGGTGGATATCCAGGGCGTGAAGAAAAACCTGAACACAGACGGGCTGGCGCTGATTCGCCTCAGCCCTGACTGGCGTAACCGGCTGCTGGCGGCAATCAGCAACCCTAATGTGGCCTACATACTGATGCTCATCGGGATCTATGGGTTGATCTATGAGTTCTCCAACCCGGGGGCCCTGCTGCCCGGAATCGTGGGGGCCATCTGCCTGCTGCTGGCGCTCTACGCCTTTCATACCCTGCCCGTCAACTATGCAGGGTTTGCCCTGATCCTGTTGGGCATAGCCCTGATGGTGGGAGAGGCCTTCGCGCCCAGTTTCGGTGTACTGGGGATTGGTGGGATCGTCGCATTCGTGATTGGGTCCGTTGTCCTGATCGATACAGAGGCGCCGGGCTACGGTATCTCGCTGCCGTTGATTATTGCCTTTGCCATCGTCAGCGCAGCTATGCTGGTCATGGTGGTGGGCTTGGCGATCAAATCGAGACAGCGGCCGGTGGTCAGCGGCCGGGAGCAGTTGCTGGGAGCAACGGGCCGTGCCCTGACCGCGTTTGACAGTGAAGGCCCGGTGCGGGTCCATGGTGAAGTCTGGCATGCCCGCACCGACAAGCATATAGACGAGGGGCAACGGGTGCGTGTCACTGGACGGGATGGGCTTACCCTCGAGGTTACTTCCAAGCACAAGAATGAGGTATGAATATGGTCGCATACACAGTATACGTGGTGATCACCCTGGTCGTTGTTTTCCTGCTCTCGATGTTCAAGGTACTGCGCGAATATGAGCGGGGCGTGATCTTTCTGCTTGGGCGGTTCTGGAAGGTCAAAGGGCCAGGCCTGATCATCGTCGTCCCCATCATTCAGCAGATGGTAAGGGTGGATCTGCGCACCATTGTGATGGATATTCCCAGCCAGGATGTCATCTCCCGGGACAATGTCTCGGTCAAGGTCAATGCCGTCGTCTATTTCCGGGTGATCGATCCGGAAAGAGCCATCATTCAGGTGGAAAATTTTTCCCTGGCTATCAGCCAGTTGGCCCAGACCACATTACGATCCGTTCTGGGACAGCATGAGCTGGACGAGATGCTGTCGGAACGGGAACGCCTCAATTCCGATATCCAGAAAATCCTCGATCAGCAGACCGACGCCTGGGGCGTCAAGGTGGCCAATGTGGAGATCAAGCACGTGGACCTGAACGAAAGCATGGTTCGTGCGATCGCCAAGCAGGCAGAGGCCGAGCGCGCCCGGCGCGCCAAGGTGATTCACGCCGAGGGCGAGATGCAGGCAGCGGAAAAGCTGACAGAGGCCGCCCGCGTCCTGTCCCAGCAACCCCAGGCTCTGCAGCTGAGGTATTTGCAAACGCTGACAGAAATTGCGCCGGGCAAGACCTCCACTATCGTATTTCCACTTCCCATAGACCTGATAGAACCCCTGTTGAAAAAAAGGTAACCGTTCACGGGATCGTAAAGACTTTTAGCCGCGGATTGACGCGGACCAAACCGTGTCTGATCCGCGTCAATCCGCGGCTATTTTTTGTTCGTGGTAACCCGGGTGAAATGGCTGCCCGCCCGCTCCAGGCCACCTCTCATGTATAACCCGAGAGGCTGTCCGACTCCGGGCTGACCGGCCCAGTTAACAGGAGAGTGGCCGCCATCCCTCGATTTTTCACTCACTCAGCCGACACAGTAGTAACTGCTCCACAACAACCTCGAGAAGCGCGACAGACCGGGATGGGTCAGTGGGATGCCAAACACAGGCTTATCCACCCATTTGCCCCTGACAGTGAGGGTGGCCGATAATATGCTGTACCCTGCATCCATCTATAGCAACCGGACCTCTATATAATTCGGCCATAAATGACCCAAACAGTCGACACAGCAGCAACCTCGGAGAACATTCCCAGGGTGGCATTCTATGCCGCCCTGGCGTTTCTCGCCGCTACCGCTGTCGCCATCCATTGGCTGGGTGAGGATGGCTCTATACGCCTGCAATGGCCCTTGCTGTCCCTGTCAGCCCTCTGGCTGCTCATCATATCCTTAACCGCCTGGGAATTCGTCCACGGTGACGCTAGAAACGGCATCGCACTTCACTCGCTTGCACTGGTCACTCTGATCCCGGCATTGCGTCTCGCTCTGTCCCCCGGGCGTCCCGGCTGGATCTGGCTGCCTGGGCTCGGCTGGCGCAAACATGGCAAGGCCCTGTTCAGGGTACTGGAGCGGACCTTTGCCGCCCCAATGCTTCTCATTGCCGGCCTGATGCTGCCGATCCTGGCAATAGAGATCTTCTGGGAGTCGGCGACCACGGACACGGTGGTACGCCAGGTGCTGAGCCTGGGCACTGCCACTATCTGGGTGGCGTTCACGGCCGAGTTCATCATCATGATATCGGTCGCCGATGCCCGATTAAAATACTGCATCAGCCATTGGCTGGACCTGGTCATTATTCTCCTGCCTCTGGTGAGTTATCTTCGTGTATTCCGCTTGATCAAGCTGGGCAAGATCGCCCGTACCCTGCGCGCCTATCGCATCCGTAGCGTAACCACCAAGGCCTTCCGCGGGGTGGTAACAGCGGATCTGATCGGCCGGCTGTTGCGGCGCTCGCCCGAGAAACAGGTTGCCCATCTCCAACAGCAGGTGGAACTGCATGAGGAGGAGGCCGAAGAGCTGCGCAGACGCATCGCCGAATTGCAAAAGAAATCAAGCAAGCCCAAAGGCTTGGCGATACGGAACCTGATGATCGAAGGCAAAGAGGAGCATATGTGTTCCGGTGAAGAAGCAAATGTTTACTACGCCCAAAACCCGCCTGAAAAGCACGGTTCAAGGTGAATTCCGGGACGGTATCGTACAGATAAAGATTGTTCTTTCAAGGGGTTGAGTAGGTCCGACCCTGTTTTTCTGGTAGCATCAATCATGGTGCCTAAGAATCCAGTTCCCTAAAGATGGAGTTTTTCGAGGACATAGCTATGAAAACAATGAGTAAGCCTTTAGCCACTTTGGCCTTTTCAGCAAGTCTGCTGTTTACTGCTGGCGCCGTACAGGCCGCAAATGAGGTGAGTATCAGCGGCGGCAGCCCGACCGGTCAATACATCGAGATGGCTGAATCCCTTTGTTCAAGCCTGGGGGCACTCCTCAACTGTACAGCCAAACAGTCGGGTGGCAGCATAGCCAACCGGCAAGCCCTCGAGAGAGGTGAAATCAATGCCGGCCTGATGATGGGACCATTGGCCCGTAACTGGTCGGAGGAACCCGGCTTCAGTGATCGATTTGAAATTGCCCGGACGTTTGGCGAAGAGAGCCTGTTTGTCATCGGCAAGCCGGAAACTATCAATGCCGTCAAGAACTACCAGGGTATCGAAGAGTCCGCGTTCTTACTGACGATGGTTTTACCAGGGGAGGGCTCGGGAGATACCCAAACCTTCAGGATGCTGCAGAAAGGGACACCATTGGCGGAAATGGAGCTTAAAGTCGCCCAGGACCGCACTGACATGATCAACAAGGTTGCCAACGGCGGACCGGAATACTTAGGATTTGCAGCGCAGTTTGCAAACCCTGAGAACACTTTTTTCAAACAGATTTCGATGGCCGGACTGGAGATTATGGGCATAGTAGCGCCTGACATGGCGCTGGATGAGATGTATTCGATCAAGACAGTGGTCGTTAAAAATGCCAAGCTGACCAACTGGAAAGCACAAGAGATTACGACCGGCAGTCTTCCGGTTGCGCTCGTGGTTAGAACACCCTCTGATTTTGAAGGGCGTGAGGCGAAGCTGCAGAGTGTATTTATAAAGAAACTCAAAAAGACACCTGAAGCCAAGCTGTTACCCCAGGCGGGGTGGATCCAGAAACTGGCAAATACCGCCAGCATCAAGGCAGGTCCGACTTTCGATAGTTTGATGAAGAGTGCGAAAGAGGCTGCACAAGGCGCTGCCGACCGGATAAAGAGTCTGACTAATTAGCTCATCGGAATTCCGGGGACAGTATACTTAATTTGTAACCGCTCACAGAAGTTGGAAGCCAGTTCCCCAAACGCTAAATAACTGTGATCAGACGGCGAGGATAAATCGCCGAGTGCAAGGGTCGCAACCGGCGTCTGCCGTACACGGATGTACCAATGCCGCGAGTGCAGGACGCACAGGAGCGGTGCCGTACACGGATGTACCAATGCCGCGAGTGCAGGA
>JAUXBK010000106.1 GCA_030619405.1 Sedimenticola sp.
CCTAGCCCTGCCCTTTACCCACAAGAAACCATTGAAATAACAGCGTAGGGTGGGTTAGGCGCGCATAGCATACATTTTGCCGTAATTTGGGGCCCGTAAGCGCGCCGTAACCCACCATCTGCCGACCCGGTGGATTACGCGGCGCTCAGACGACGTGTGCAAGACAAAGACCTTGCCAATGCGCCGCTAATCCACCCTACTTGTGGGTAAAGGGCAGCCCTAGCCCGCATTTCTCACCATCCTGGTGAGAAATGCGGGCTAGCAATCAATGCCTGCCAGAGTGGCCAAACCCCCCACTGCCTCGCCGGGAGGTATCGAATTCTTCCACCAGATCGAATTCCACCTGCACCACCGGTACGATCACCAGCTGCGCAATCCGCTCCCCCACCCCGATATGAAACCGTTCCTCCCCCCGATTCCAGCAGGAAACGAACAGCTGACCCTGATAATCCGAATCGATCAGCCCCACTAGATTCCCCAGCACGATACCATGTTTATGACCCAGCCCGGAACGCGGCAACATCATTCCAGCCAGACCCGGGTCTGCGATGTGAATCGCCAGCCCTGTGGGAATCAGATGGGTCTCGCCAGGCCCGATCTCCAGCGGCGTATTGAGCATCGCCCGCAGATCCATGCCAGCAGCCCCCCGGGTAATATACCCGGGCAGGGGAAAGGCGTCTCCCAACCGGGAATCGAGGATCTTCAGTTCAATCTTTTTTTGCATAGATCTTCGCCATCTGTACCACCAGTTCGTCTGCCAGCACGCCCTTTTCCATCATCGACAGCTGTTTCCGACCGCCCTCCCACAGCAGGGTCAGTGCATTCTCATCCCGTTCGAACCCACCTTCGGCTGCCGCCACCAGATTGGCGGCGATCACATCCACGCCTTTAGCAATTCGCTTCTGTTCCGCCTGCTCTGCCGGCCGTTCGGTCTCAGCCGCGAACCCCAGTGTGAAGGGCGGATTCTCCAGGGCTGCCACTTCCGCCAGTATATCTGGATTTCGCGTCAGTTCGATCTCCAGGTTCTGTGCCTGCTTCTTTATCTTCCGATCTGCCACCACCACCGACCGGTAATCCGCCACTGCCGCACAGGCCACGAAGATATCGCAGGCCGCCACCCGTTGCATCACTGCCGCCCGCATCTCCAGCGCGGTTTCTACCTGAACACAGTGGATTCCTGGGGGTTCCTGCAGGGAGACCGGGCCACTGACCAGGGTCACCGCTGCCCCCTGAGCGGCAAACGAGCGGGCCAGGGCGTACCCCATCTTGCCGGAACTGCGGTTGCTCAAATAGCGGACTGGATCGATGGCCTCCCGGGTAGGGCCAGCGGTGATCAGGATCTGTACTTCTGGAAACAGATCACCGGCCAGGAGGCGCTGTACCTGATCGAGCAGCTGCGCCGGCTCCAGCATACGGCCAGCCCCTCGCTCTCCACACGCCTGATCGCCGGTTGCCGGCCCCCATAGCCGGATACCCCTCCGGGCCAGCCGGGCTACGTTATCCAAGGTGGCTGCATTACGCCACATGGCTTGGTTCATGGCCGGAGCCAGTGCCAGCGGCGCCTCGGTGGCAAGAGAGAGCGTCGTCAGCAGATCATCGGCCATGCCGGCGGCCAGCCGTGCCATGAAATCTGCGCTGGCCGGCGCCACCAGCACCAGATCGGCCCAGCGAGCCAGTTCGATGTGGCCCATCGCCGCCTCATTGGCCGGGTCGAAGAGCTGCTGACGTACCGCCCTGCCAGCGAGGGCCTGGAGAGTCATGGGGGTGATGAATTCTGTCGCCGCCCGGGTCATCACCACCTGCACTTCAACCCCCGCCCGGCGCAGCAGGCGCAGCAGCTCCGCCGATTTGTAGGCGGCGATACCCCCGGTCACCCCGAGCAACACCCGCTTGTCATTCATATCAGAAGTCAGAAGTCAGAAGTCAGAAGTCAGAAGTCAGAATTATAGTATCGGGCTCCTCATTCTGACTCCCTCTATATTGTATATACCTGAAACAGTTGCACAAAGATAACCCTGATTAGTGCTGGAGATTGCTGTTGCTCTGATTTAATCTTCTACCTGTCAGGGATGATCACGACCACAAGGAGTGGAGTATGGGAATCAGCGACTGGCCTGCTGAAGAGCGGCCGAGGGAAAAACTGTTGCAGCGGGGGCCCTCCGCCCTCACGGATGCGGAGCTGCTGGCGATATTTCTGCGCACGGGTGTCAAGGGCAAGAGCGCGGTGGACCTGGCCCGGGAGCTACTCTCTGAGTACCGCGGACTACGGCCGCTGCTGGCGGCCGAACAGCAGCGATTCTGCGCCAGCCACGGCCTGGGAAGCGCGAAATACGCTCAGCTACAGGCCGTGATGGAGATGGCTCGACGCCAGCTGCGGGAGTCATTGAAGCGACTGGATGCCCTTACCAGCCCGGATCGAACCCGCGACTACCTGCAGGCACGTCTGGGCGGCTATCCCCACGAGGTATTCGCCTGCCTGTTTCTGGACAACCGTCACCGCGTGATCGAATACGAGGAGCTGTTCCGGGGTACCATCGATGGCGCCTCGGTCCACCCACGGGAGGTGGTCCGGCGTGCGCTGCTGCACAATGCCGCCGCCTTGATCCTGGCCCACAACCACCCATCCGGGGTGGCCGAGCCCAGCCAGGCGGACAGTGCCATCACCCGGCGTCTCAAAGAGGCCCTGGCACTGATCGATGTGCGGGTGCTGGACCACATCATCGTCGGTGCCGGCGAGACAACCTCGCTGGCAGAACGGGGATTGTTATAGATAAAGGTTGCATCCTTGGCGCCTCTCTGGTATAAATCCGCCCTCTTTTTCGCTCCCCAGGGAGCTACGACAGGTTCTTTTGAGGATTTTAAAATGTCCAAAGTATGCCAGGTTACGGGCAAGCGCCCGATGACGGGGAATAACGTCTCCCACGCCCACAACAAAACCAGGCGCCGCTTCCTCCCCAATCTGCACTATCACCGCTTCTGGGTGGAGAGTGAGAGCCGCTGGGTGCGTCTCCGCGTCTCATCCAATGGCATGCGTATCATCGACAAAAAGGGTATAGACACGGTCCTCGCGGATCTGCGTTCCCGTGGCGAGAAGGTCTGAGGAGAAACTAAACCATGCGTGACAAAATCAGGCTCGTTTCCAGCGCCGGCACCGGTCACTTTTACACCACGACCAAGAACAAGCGCAACATGTCCGGCAAGATGGAAATCAAGAAATTCGATCCCAAGGTGCGCAAGCACGTGATGTACAAAGAGGCCAAGATCAAATAGATCCGGCCCCTGTCGGTACGACCAAGGTCCGACAAAAACCCGCGCCCGTCGCGGGTTTTTTCATGCCCCCATGCGGCTACAAATAAAACCAAAAACCGTCAATCGGTGCCACGCTGAAACCGGGTACCATGGCACTGGGGACAGGGCGGGATGTGTCCCGCCTTATGAAAATGGAGTTCCTTGCCGCAGCCGATACAGACCAGGGTGCCCGGTCCCGTGACCTCCCCAGTGTGGTATAGGGAGGCCTCCCGCGCCTCTCCGGCAAGCTTTTCCAGCTCCACCCGGGTCTTGTCCGCCACATTTGCAAACATATCCAGCAGCCGGTTTTCTATCAGCTTGACGTCGAACCGCCACCACTCCCGAAACTGCTCACCGGTCTCCAGCAGAAAGTGCGCCGCGTCCTTCATGTCACGCTCCACGTAGGTAGCCACCTTCTCCGCCTCCTCCCGGGTCAGCTCATTCAGCTCCACCGCCCGCTCGCGAGCGTGTTCGATGCTCTTCTTCAGATTTGGAATGGTGTTCTTTTCCGCCTTCTCCAGCATTTCGTCGACTCGCTCCAGCATACGCTCGTAAGCGTCTGTCATACGGTCGATAGGGTCGCGCTTGTCGTCTGGGACCATCTCTCTACTCCTTGCACTCTCTCGCAGCAGAATATTTGAATATAGAACTCAGTAGTCAGAATTCAGAATAATATAATCGGGGAGCTTTTTTTTAACCTGCAGTGATCTCATCCTGACTCCTGACTCCTGACTCCCTTAAGTTTGCACCATGTGCCGAAGAACTCAAGCTGCTGTGGTCACTGCTCACCCCTCAGACCGGAACCCTGGTTCTTCATCTGTCCCGCCGGCTGGGGTATCCTTGTCTGATTCCCTTCTTCACTCCAGTTTTCCAGCCGTAAAATATCATGCAAGAGAACTATGGCGCGTCCCGCATCGAAGCCGATGCCCAGGCCCACTGGACGCAGAACGACAGTTTCAAGGTCACAGAGGACCCACAGCGGGAGAAGTACTACTGCCTCTCCATGTTCCCCTATCCCAGCGGCAAGCTGCACATGGGGCATGTGCGCAACTACACCATCGGTGACGTAGTTTCCCGCTATCAGCGTATGCAGGGCAAGAACGTGCTGCAACCCATGGGCTGGGATGCCTTCGGCCTGCCGGCGGAAGGAGCGGCGATCAAGAATCGCATGGCCCCGGCGAAATGGACTTACTCCAACATCGAATACATGAAGCAGCAGCTGAAACAGCTCGGCTTCGGTTACGACTGGAGCCGGGAACTTGCCACCTGCCAGCCTGACTATTACAAATGGGAACAGTGGCTATTCATCGAGCTGTACCGGAAGGGGCTGGTCTATCGCAGGAACTCCATCGTGAACTGGGACCCGGTGGATCAGACGGTACTCGCCAACGAGCAGGTGATCGACGGCCGTGGCTGGCGTTCCGGCGCCCTGGTGGAACGGCGGGAGATACCCCAGTGGTTCATCCGGATAACCATCTACGCCGATGAACTGCTGGCAGAGCTGGACCGGATGGACCAGTGGCCGGAGCAGGTGCGCACCATGCAGCGCAACTGGATCGGCCGCTCCGAAGGGGTGCAGATGTCATTCCACATCGAGCGCTCAGATCAGCAACTGACCATCTACACCACCCGCCCGGACACCCTGATGGGGGTAACCTATATGGCAGTGGCCGCAGAGCACCCGCTGGCCCTGAAGGCGGCGGAGCAAAACCCGGTGCTCTCTGAATTCATCGACGAATGCCGCCGCGGCGGTACGTCCGAGGCCGACATCGAGACCATGGAGAAGAAGGGGATGCGGCTGGGCATCAATGCACTGCACCCTGTCACCAATGAGCCGGTACCCGTATTCGCCGCCAACTTCGTGCTCATGGGCTATGGCACCGGGGCGGTGATGGCGGTACCCGGGCATGACCAGCGGGACTGGGAGTTCGCCACCCGCTATGGCGTACCCATCCGACAGGTGATCACACCGACCGACAGCTCCGAATGTGACATCGGGCAGGGGGCATATATCGAAAAGGGGGTGTTGATCAACTCCGGCCCATTCGACGGGCTCACCTCCGAACAGGCTTTCGAGGTGATTGCCGACTGGCTCTCGAAACATGGCAAAGGGGAGAAGCAGGTCAATTTCCGGCTGCGTGACTGGGGTGTCTCCCGTCAGCGCTACTGGGGCGCACCGATCCCCATGGTACACTGCGACAAGTGCGGCATCGTTCCAGTACCTGAGGAGGAACTCCCGGTGGTACTTCCGGAGGATGTGGCGTTCGATGCCACCGGTGGCTCACCGATCAAGAAGATGCCGGAGTGGTCACGGGCCCGCTGTCCCGAGTGCGGTGGCGAAGGGCAGCGGGAGACCGACACCTTCGACACCTTCATGGAATCCTCCTGGTATTACGCCCGTTACACCTGCCCCGACTCCGGCCAGGCGATGCTGGATCAGCGCGCCGACTACTGGCTACCTGTGGATCACTACATCGGCGGCATCGAGCACGCCATCCTGCACCTGCTCTACGCCCGTTTCTATCACAAGCTGATGCGGGATGCCGGGCTGGTGAAATGCAGCGAACCGTTCACCCGGCTGCTGACCCAGGGGATGGTGATCGCCGAGACTTTCTACCGGAACAACCCGGATGGCAGCAAACAGTGGTACAACCCTGCAGAAGTGGAGGTCGTGCATGATGCCAGGGGGCAGGTGATCAGCGCCGCGCTGGAGGCAGATGGTCAGCCGGTGCAGGTGGGTGGCATCGAGAAAATGTCCAAATCCAAGAATAACGGGGTCGACCCTCAGTCCATGGTAGACCGGTTCGGTGCCGATACGGTGCGCCTGTACACCATGTTCACCGCACCCCCTGATCAATCTCTCGAGTGGAACGACGAAGGGGTAGAGGGCGCCCACCGCTTTATCCGGCGAATCTGGAACCTGGCCTGGCACCGGCGTGAACAGCTACAGCGGAAAAGTGACCATGCCGCCCCCTTGAGCGAGGCGGGAAAATCGGCTCGCAGGGAGATCCATGCAGCCCTGCAGCAGGCCAATTTCGACTACGACCGACAACAGTTCAACACCGTGGTCTCGGCCTGCATGAAGATCGTCAATGTCCTCTACAAGCTGGGCGATGACGAGGCGGACACCGGTCTGCTGAGGGAAGGCGTCGGCATCGTCCTGCGACTGCTAGCCCCCGTCGCCCCGCACGTGACACACCAGCTTTGGCGGGACCTGGCGTACGGAGACGAGATACTGGAAGCCCCATGGCCTCAACCCGATGAATCGGCGCTGCAACGGGAGACCATTCAATATGTACTGCAGGTGAACGGCAAGGTGCGGGCCAAGGTGGAGGTGCCGGCGGATGCCGAAAAACCCCAGATAGAGCAGATCGCACTGGAGCACCCCAATGTCCGGAAATTCATCGGGGAGAGCCGTGTGCGCAAGATCATCGTCGTTCCCAACAAGCTGGTGAATATCGTCGCCAAGTAACGAATAGAGAAACAGGATGCTGAACAGACCCCGTTATATCCTGCTGCCGACGCTGTTGAGCCTGGCGCTGCTGCTTCAGGGCTGCGGCTTCAAGCTGCGCACTCCCCCTTCCTACGACCTGACGTCATCTGTCAGCCCGATGTTCATCAAGGGGCTGGCGCGGAACGACGTGCTGAAGACCACGCTGGAGGAAGAGCTGAACGCCGCCGGCGTCGAGATCACCAAGGATCCAAAGGCAGCCACCACTACCCTGAGTCTGTCGAACCATCGCAGCGGACGCCGGATAACAGCGCTGGACGAACGGGGTAAGGCCGCCGAGTACGAACTCCAGGAAGCGATCACATTCACACTGATCTCGAATGCAGGCGTTCAGATGGTACCGAAACAGAAGGTCACTGCACTGAGAACCTACACCGACACTAGAAACCAGGTTCTGGGTAAAGAGGGAGAGGCGGTGAGTCTGCGCGTGATCCTGCGCCAGGATCTGGCGGGGCAGATCCTGCGCCGGCTTGGAACCCAACTAAAATAACCCGGGAAACTGTTAACACTATGCGGGTCCGTCTCCATGAACTCGACAGCCACCTCGAAAAGGGCCTGGCACCGATCTATCTGATCAGCGGAGACGAACCGTTGCAGATGAGTGAGGCAACGGACAGCGTCCGCACCCAGGCCCGGAGACAGGGGTACAACGGGCGTAACATTCTCGAGGTCGTGAAAGGTTTCGACTGGGGTGAACTGGTGGCCGAGGCCAACAGTCTCTCGCTGTTTGCAGAACGACGCATCATCGACCTGAGGATACCTTCCGGCAAGCCCGGTGCCGACGGGGGGCGGGCGCTGTCCGAGTATGCTGCCAGACCGGCCCCGGACACCCTGCTGCTCATCACCCTGCCCAAGCTCGAACGGAGCCAGACCAACAGCAAGTGGTTCAAGAGCCTGGACCAGGCTGGCGTGGTGGTGCAGGTGTGGCCAGTGGAGGGCATGCGACTGCAGCCATGGATCGAACAGCGGATGCGCAGTGCCGGTCTCATCCCTTCCCCGGAGGCAATCGTCCTGCTGGCGGAGCGGATCGAAGGAAACCTGCTGGCAGCTACCCAGGAGATCGAAAAGCTGCTGCTGCTCGACGGCCCTGGGGTCATCACCGCGGAGCGACTGGCACAAGTAGTGGCAGACAGCGCACGCTATGATGTCTACGGGCTGGTAGACAGCGCCCTGGAAGGGGATGTGCCACGCTGCGTACGCATGCTCAACGGCCTGCGAGCAGAAGGGGTCCCTGCTCCGGTGGTACTCTGGGCGGTGAGCCGGGAGGTCCGCACACTCTGCCGCCTGTCCAACGAAGTGGACCGGGGGCTCTCCCCTCAACAGGTGGTCGCCAGCCACCGGGAGGTCTGGGAAAAACGCAAGCCACTGGTGCGCCGAGGGCTGCAGCGACAGGGCAGCGACAGCTGGCGCAAGCTGCTGCAGCGCTGTGGCCAGACCGACCGGGCCATCAAGGGCCAGGACCCCAGTGATCCCTGGCTGCTGCTGCAGGAGATCGTAACAGGTCTTAAAACAGGTACTAGGAAAAACAGGTACTAGGTACTAGGAAAAACAGGACCGAGGAAAAGAAAAAAGATAGAACCACTCTAAACCTTTTTCCTGGTGGCCCCGGGTCCTCGGTCCTGTTTTTCCTAGTACTTAGCACCTAGCACCTAGTACCTAGTACCTAGTACCTAGTACCTAGTACCTAGTACCTAGTACCTAGTACCTAGTACCTAGTACCTAGTACCTA
>JAUXBK010000213.1 GCA_030619405.1 Sedimenticola sp.
ATCATGCTGAACAACAGAAACCAACAGGTGGTGCTTCAGGCCCCAACCCGTGAGGTCGCCTACGGTGATCCACTCCCGCTCAGTGGCACGGCTCCTGGGGCGCAACAGGTGGAACTGATACAGGGCTACCGATCGCTTGCCACAATCCCTGTCACCGATGGTCGGTGGCAGACGACACTCCCATCCACACAGTTGGGCATCGGCGCCGTCAGGGTGACTGCCCGTGCTCTGTATGCGGATGAAACGGCGGCCCGCAGCCTTCCCGCCGAGATCCGGATCACCGAGCCGGAAAGGCTGACGGCATCGGCAGGTGCCTACCTCACCCTGCCCGGGCTGAAGGTAGAGCTGATCGACCGGGACGGGGGAGCGGAGCAGCGTGTCATCAAGGGTTTGGACAAGCGTTCTCTGGCCCCTTTGACCAGCAGCCGCGAACGCCTCCAGCGGGTGGATTTCGAGGGTGAGTTCGAGATTGAGACCCCGGGATTCTATGAACTGGTATTTGGAAGTCGGGGCCGGGTGGTAGTGGCAGTGGACGACATGCCAGTAATCGATGAACAACTCACCGAAGAGCATCCCGAGGTCTTCGCCGGAGTCTCGCTGGAAACGGGTTGGCACCAGATCGAAATCAGCATCGAACCGGATCGAAAGCTGCGTCTGTACACCCTCATCGCCGGTGCAGCACCCGCTTTCGAACTGACCGGGGAGCGGGTGCGTCACCGACGTTGAGCGTGCGGGAGCCAGCCGCAGAGAGACCCTGTCCCTGACGGGCTCCGCGCCGGGCCAGTTCCCGCTCGATGCCGTTCAGTACCGCCCACTTCTTCGAGCACCACGCCGGGGCCAGCAGGATCTCCCGGGAGGCGGTTCCCGTGACCCTGTGATAGACCACCGTCGGTGGGGCCTGCTCGATCATGTCGCAGGCGATGGAGATGTAGTCCTCGAAGGTAAGGGGGTGATACCCCCCCCTTCGCCACTGGTTCGCCAGAAGGGTCCCCTTGACCACGTGCAGCGGATGAAGCTTCAACCCCTCCACCCCGAGTTCCAGCACCTGCTGGAGACTCGCCAGCGCCCGCTCCCGGCCCTCCCCCGGAAGCCCGACGATAAGGTGACAGCAGACCGGGATTCCCCGTTGTCTGGCGCGGCTCGCCGCCTCCGCATATTCATCGAAGCCGTGCCCCCGGTTCACCCGCTCCAACGTGTCATCGAAGGCGGACTGCAACCCCAGCTCGAGCCACACCTCGTGACCTTGCCGCCGATAGCTGCTCAGCAGATCGAGTACCTGGTCCGGCACACAGTCCGGGCGCGTCCCTACCGAGATCCCCACTACATCCGGTTGAGCCAGAGCTTCCCCGTAGAGCTGTGCCAGGTGGGAGACGTCTGCATAGGTATTGGTATAGGCCTGAAAATAGGCGATGTAGCGGCGAGCCCCGGTCCTTTTTCGCAACACCCGGCGCCCGGATTCAATCTGTTCCGCCACCGTTGGCGGCCTGCGGGCATTTGGGTTGAACGAGGCATTGTTGCAGAAAGTGCAGCCACCCCACCCTTTGCTGCCGTCCCGATTGGGACAGGAGAAGCCGGCATTGATCGCCAGCTTGTGGACCCTTTCGCCGTAACGTCTCAGAAGATCCTGACCAAAGGTGTTCACATAATCGGATAGTGCCAACCGCTCGCCCGCCTGATACCTGTCTGCTTTAGTAATCAGGGAATACTACAGAGGATGATTGATAGAAATCAACAGAACATTAAGGGCGTATAATATTTTTCATGGATCGGGAGATCAAGGAACAGCTGGCCGAGAGATTGGGGCGGGTACATGCCTGCCAGCGCATCGGCATCGAAGAGGAGACGATACCACGGGTGTTCGGCGGCGGACTGAATTTTTTTCATCCGGAGAACTGGTACTCCACCCATTCGATAGTCCGTTACCTATTGAAGTTGAGCGGCATCTATTGGCGGGGGCGGCGTAACGCCCGCAACATCCAGGTACGTACCAACGAACTGCCGATAAAAAACCTGCCCATCGTCTTCGAGGGCTTCACCCTCCTCCACCTGAGTGATATCCATGCCGACATGGACCCGGCGGCAACCCGTGCCTTAGCGGATAAACTCCAGACACTGGAGTACGATATCTGCGTCATCACCGGTGATTTTCGGGCCCGGACCTTTGGCCCCGTCGATGCAGCCATACGCGAGATGCGAAGACTCAGCAACGTGCTGCACCAACCGGTGTACGGTGTTCTCGGAAACCATGACAGCATCCGCATGGTGCCGGAATTGGAACAGATGGGTGTCCAGATGCTGCTCAATGAGTCGTTGCAGATAGAACGGGACGGAGCGTTCTTCCATCTGGCCGGTATCGACGATGCCCACTACTACCGGATGGACAACATCGAAAAGGCCGCCAGAGGGATTCCGCAGGATACCCCCTCCATCCTGCTCTCCCACACGCCAGAGATCTATCGCCAGGCGGCCCATGCCGGTTTTGACGCGATGCTGTGCGGTCATACCCATGGAGGGCAGATCTGCCTCCCAGGCGGCTACCCTCTCACCCTCGATGCCCGTTGCCCGAAATATATGGGATCGGGAAACTGGCGCCACCACACCATGGCCGGCTACACCTCCGTGGGGGCGGGAACCAGCATCGTAGAAGTCCGCCTCAATTGCCCACCGGAGATAACCCTGCACCGGTTACGTAATACCTAGATCCTGCTTCAATAGGGGCGGTTGCGGATATGCAGCCGGAACAAAAGTCGCGAGAGCAGCAGTTCGACCACCCAGAAGATCGCCACCAGCAGCAACACATCCTGCCACCCCAACCCCAGTTCAGTCTGACAGACCCAGAGCGGAAGCAGAGACTCGGGTATCTGATCCAGGCCGGGGGCCTTACTGCTCGATTTCAAACCGAGCCGGCGCTTGCAGAAACTGGAGAGCAGATCGCCGGCCATCGCCAGCGCAGAAAACAGCAACCCCAGCGTCCATGGCAGACCGATCAGGACGGCGGCGACCACAGTGATCAGAAGGGAAAGCGACACCCCTCGAAGAGTCTTGGATTGGCCAAGCCATGGTGCCTCGTCCCACGCCTTCCGCCCGCCATCCAGAGGCCAGGCAAACCGGGACCTCAGAAGCAAACTTGCGATGACCGGTGTGCCATTGGCCACCAGCAACAGCAGCAGTGCCTGGATCAGCATCAGTTCGACACTACGATCACCTGGGCCGATGTGAGATGGATTTCGACTTTCTGTTACTCGAACCCCTCCAGCACGAGCTTGCCGACACAGTGCCCCTGCTCCAGCAGCCGATGGGCTTCGCGGACGTTCTCGACACTGACCGGCCCGAGAAGCTGTTTGAGCGTGGTCCGGATCTCTCCCTCTTCCAGCAGTCGGGCGATCTCGTTCAGCAAACGGTGCTGCTCGATCATGTCGGCCGTCTGATACATGGAGCGGGTAAACATGAATTCCCAGACGAACCCGGCGCTCTTCGATTTCAGCAGGTCCAGATCGTGCTTCTGTTTGGTCCCCACGATACTGCAGATCATCCCCTGAGGGGCGATCAGGTTGACCGTGGTCAGGAAGTGCTGGTCGGCATGGCTGAGACAGAGGATGTAGTCGGGTGCGCCGATCCCCTTCTGCTTCAACTGTGCTGCCATGTCCTCGAAGTGATCGATGGTGTGATCCGCTCCCAGGGAGGCGCACCAGGCCTGACTCTCCTCCCGGGAGGCGGTGGCGATGATCTCCATCCCGGCCACAGACTTCGCCAGCTGGATCGCGATGGAACCCACACCTCCGGCACCACCGATGATCAATATCCGTTTCCCGGCATCGGCTTCAGGGTCGATCTTGAGACGTGAGAAAAGCGCCTCCCAGGCGGTAATCGCCGTCAGTGGCAGGGCTGCCGCCTCGACAAAACCCAGGTTTTTGGGATGCTGGCCCACGATCCGTTCGTCCACCAGCTGATGGGTCGCGTCACTGCCAGCCCGGGTGATGTCACCGGCGTAGAAGACCCTGGCACCCGGTTGAAACAGCTCGACCTGGTCGCCAACGGCCTCGACCACACCGGCAGCGTCCCAGCCCAGGATGCGGGGTGGATCCTGTGGTACAGCGATACCTTCCCGCACCTTGAAATCGACCGGATTGACCGATACGGCCTCTATTCTGATGAGCAGATCCCTGCCCATCGGTACCGGCGTATCCTGCTCAAAAGCCACGAAAGCGTTCGGATCATCCAGTGGCCTGCCGCCCGTGTAACCAATGGCTCTCATCAATATCTCCTTAACTGTACTTCTAGAAAAAGCGGAAACGCTCTGCCAGTTAAGTTCTCAAAAATCCGGGGCGGCTCTCTGAGCCTACACATGATACGACCTGATTATTGAGAACTTACCCTGCCTAGGAGCCTGTCCGAGAATAGAGAACCTACTCGGCAACTGCTCCATGCGTTGCTCTACCTCCTGCATCCCTGCAGTCGTGCGGAAAACCCATTTTGGCCAGATTTCCCGATTAAA
>JAUXBK010000017.1 GCA_030619405.1 Sedimenticola sp.
TACGCACGTGCAATTGTTCACGCTGACGGCGGATCAGGACACCATAGCCTTTGATCCGACGGCGGACGAGCCGTTTCCCAAACCGGATTGGCACGCGGCACCGCGCGATCTCCTCGACATCCTGATACCGAATTCCCCCGCGCGTCGATTGTGGGTCGGGGGAGTTCTCCACAGCGATGGTCGGGCCTCTCCCGCATTGCATCAGATGCGTGTGGATTATGGTCGCGATACCTGGTTGAAATTTCTCCCCGCACTGTATGCGAAGGGTGAATCTCAACGTGATCTGATAGAGCGCTTCCTCACGCTGCATGAGAGTGTGCTCGGCAGCCATGAAGAGGCTATCGCTGACCTTCCGCGGCTGTTCGATCCCTTTGCTGCACCTGATAGCGAGCCTCCTTCTTGGCTCTCCTGGTTGTCAGGGTGGTTGGACTTCGAGCTTAATGAGGCCTGGAGCGAACAAGAAGCCCGCGAGAACCTCGCGCAGGCGTTTCAGCTGTATGAAAAGCGGGGGACACTCGAGGGGCTGCAGCTTTATCTCAAACTATATGCAGGCGTCGAAGCACGTATCGAAGAACCTGGTTTGTACACGACCCTCTGGACATTGGGTGAGAATTCGACGCTTGGTTTCACCACGATGCTGGCCCCCGTTCATCCACAGGGTGCCGTCATTGGCACCACCGCCACGCTGGATGAATCGCATGTCACGCGAGGCAATGACTTTGGCGCGGCGTTGTTCGAAGAGCGCGCCCATCACTTTTGCGTGCAGGTCTATTGCGCCGAGCTGACACGCCCGGGTTCTCTGGACGACGCGCGCGCAGTGATCGATCGAGAGAAGCCGGCTCACAGCACCTACGAGTTGTGCCTGATTGAACCACGCATGCGGGTCGGTGTGCAGTCCCGGGTAGGGGTTGATGCGATCCTTGCTCAGGGCCCGCCCGCGGCGGGGATCGGGATTCCACTCGGTACGGGAACACTGGCCGAACATTCGATCACCTGCAAGCGTGCGAGTCCCAAGCTGCCTGCGGGAGCAATGTCATGTGAAAGTGAGGAGGGAATATAGATGCCTGTGACGAGCAACAATGGCAATGGCCTCCCGGTCGCGCCAGAGCGCAACCACTTTTTCTACGGCAAGCTCATGGATGTGGACCAGTTCCAAAAGGATCAGTGCTACTTCAACGAGCAACGCCGGCTCCTGAACCGGCTCTCACTGGGCAGCGGTGTGTTATGTGGCCTGGATGTCGTGGCCGATGCCGATGGAAAAGTTCGTATCCAGCCGGGAGTTGCGATCGACAATTCAGGCCGCGAGATCGTGCTCCCTGAACCAGGGATTACGGTGAACCCGAGACAGCTGACGGATGACCAGGGTAATCCCACAGGCACCCCTATCGACGATGGCGATGTCAATGTTTGTCTCGGGTACGCCGAGACCCTGACCGATCCGGTACCGGTGCTGGTGGCCGATTGCGACACGCATGGAAACTGCGCGCCCGGCACTGTCCGGGAGGGTTTTCGAATTCTGGTCCGGCGTGCTGAAGAAGAGCCTGCTGAACCGGCTGCCTGTAATTTTGGGGAGTTTCCTTTACCTGCGAGCGCGACGCTTCAAAAACTTCTTTCCCAACGCATCAGCCAGCCGTTTCCGGTGAGTCCGGGAGATCCTTGTGTGCCACTGGCTCGTGTGGCGGTGTCTCCAGGCACCGAAGGTATCAACTCAATCACCAACCGAAAACTGGTTATTGCCAATCCGCTTCTGTACGAACTCGTACTGTGCCTGGCCGAGCGTATACAAGGATTGGCACAGGGCCAATTCCTGCGCTACGTATCAGGTGATGGGCAGACAGGAGAGCCGGATATTTTGTTGACGGAACCGCTGGTTGTTCAGCTAGTAGATGGGGAAGGCACTGCGATCAGTGACAGGATTGTGCAGTTCAAAGTAGCCGATGGCGGAGAAATCACCCCGGAGAGTACAAAAACGAATGAACAGGGGCATGCGAGTGTCAAGTGGAGATTAGGCACATCAGGTGAACAAAAAGTTACTGCCAGCGCAGTAGGTACAGCCTTTACGGTGACGTTTCGGGCAACTGCAGTGGCACCTTGAACGTAGTGTGGAAAGGAGGTAGAAATGACAGACCTGCGACTACTCGACTGCTTCGAGCCGGAACTTGTCCGGTTGGAGCGGATGAACTACTTTCCGCGTCAGCTCCTGGACGCCGACGCCATGCGTGCGGATCAGGATTACTTTATTAGTAAGTCGCGGTGTCATAACCGGTATCTGCATGGCTGGGGTGTTGTGTGCGGTTTGAAGGTCACTGCTGCAGCAACAGATGAATTACCCTGGCGCATAGTGGTAGAACCTGGTTACGCCCTCTCGCCCTACGGTGATGAAATCTATGTTGGGGAGCGAGTGTATGTTGACCTGGCCCGATGTGGTCCCGGGGCGGTTACGGATCCTTGCGAGCCGGACCTGCTGCATCCAGGTAGATCGGGTACCGGCGGAGAGCTGTTTCTCGCCATCAAATATGCCGAGTGCGTTGCGAAGCCGGTCCAAGTGATGCCGGCCGGTTGCGCCTGTGAAGAAGAAGCCTGCGAATACTCACGCATTCGCGACAGCTTTCAGATCGAATGTCTCACGGAGCTTCCACCGTCGCACGAACCGCAGCCAGAGTCGCCAAACCTATGTGACTTCATCGAGGGCAAGCTTCTGCCACGTTGTCCGCCATGCCCTTCCGATCCGTGGGTGGTGTTAGCCCATGTGACGTTGCCCGAGTCATCTGACAGCAATATTCCCGATTTGGATATCGACAATTTTATCAGACGACAAGTTTTCAGCACTGCGGTGCTGCAGGAGCAGTTGATCGCGTGCTGCTGCAAGGGAGAATTAAATGCGGATCTTGCGATTGCCGAACTGACGACCAAAGTTGGCGGCGGGGAGGGGGTGCAGACAGTGGAATACTTTATTACGGCGATAAACAACGGGCCATCCGCGGCAAAAGAGATCGTATTGACGAGTAGTGTGAATATTGAAACCGGAACGATCTCGTTACTCAGCGCGGATGGATTTAAGTCAGACCCTGGAAAATGGACGAAGCAGGCGGTGGCTCAGGATGGACAATCTGCGGAATTCAAGGCAGATATAGGTGACCTGGAACCGGAAGAGGTGGCCAAGCTCAAATTTCTTGTTAAGCTGAGGGGAGACGCGTTCAGCGTCAAAAACGCTGTTCACGTAGAAAGCCTTGTAACCAAGGATCCAGTTGACAATAACAACGATAGCGAAGTTACCACACCGTTTGGCATATTTGGGTGATATTAAAATGATCATAGTGCCAGAAAGCTTGTCGAACGATCATCGGAAAAGGCGTTGAATCGTGCGAGTGCTTAAGCGTGCCCTGAAACGTCCTCGCTTTAAAGTGAAGGATTATCTGGCTGCCAAGGATCTGCAGGTAGAGCAGCGTTATCGGTCACAGCGGTTCCGGCATCATAACCGGTACCTGCACGGTTGGGGTGTGGTGTGTGGTCTGCATGTCGCGCCCGACAAGGATGCCGGTCGGCCGTGGGCGGTGCTTGTCTGTCCTGGCTATGCGATCGGGTGCTGCGGCGAAGCGATCGAGGTACGAGCACGCGCACTGGTGGATGTGCGCGATTACCTCTGGAGAAGACCGCAGAAGCACGGGGTGCCAGAGCCTGTGGCCTGCGTCGGCATCCGCTATTCCGAGCAGCAGGTAAAGCCAGTGCCCGCCAATCCTCCACAATGCGGTTGCCATGACACGACGTACCAATCGTCGCGAATCCAGGACAGCCATCAAGTGGACATCGTGTGGGGCTTCCCGGAAACCGCCGACACCGAAGGATTAGACCTGTGCGAGCAACGCCTCCCTCCCTGTCCGGAGTGCCCCGACAATACATACGTGATTCTTGCATGCATAACGCTACCAGCGAGCGAAGGCGATCCCATCACCGTCGACCATGTCGATAACTTGTCTTGCCGGCAGAGGATGTAATGCACGCGATGCATCAACGATCCGTTAGCTTTGTTCTGCACTATTGAGGCTCTTGCACCCGGAAAGCGAGAAAACAGCATTCATGTATCCACTGGCTATATCGATCAATCGTGGTGCAGTGCCAAGTTATCGAATCGAAGGCCCACGGCCCGGTCTGCATAGACCTATGTGCATTGCTGCTCTCCCCTGCCCGGCCAATATTTCAGGCGAGATCCAGGACCAGCGACTCCCTGATGTTCGCCGGTACATTCCTCACCTCATGCCGGTATTCCGGATGATCCACCCCCATGGCCAGGGCCGCCCCCCCTTTCAGGGCAGAGATCATCTCCGGCGTCAGTTCGAATCGCAGAAAGTGTACCGATGAGGTCTTCTCCTCCGTTTCCCGCTCCAGGTCTTCGTTGGCCCGGGGATAAACCGGTTCGAAGTCCGCCACCTGCACCCAGACCCGCCGTTCCACGCCGATCAGGCGGGCCAGCGCCGCCTTGCGCTCCTCCGGATCCGCGTACTCGATCATGAACGTCGCCTTCCAGTTGCTTCCGTCGGGGATCAGTGGATTGTAGGCAGCGAGCTCGTCCCGGATCCCTTCGGACTCGAAGATACGCTCGATCCGCAGCATCTCCTGGATCTGATACTGCATGGTGAGCCGGTCTTCGAAATAGAGGGTGGTATTGGGTCCCAGCGGCACCTGCCGGTGCCGTTTGTGCTCCATGACCTGGGCCCGGAACTCCGGGCGGATTTTCGCATACTCCTCCAGGGAATAGAGATCTTCTCTGCTGAGCTGTGTCATATCGCCTCCTCTGAACTCTCTTATATCCCGTAAGCCTGGCGCAGCAGCGACATCGGATGTTCCGGCGCCTTGCCGTTGTTCAGTCCGTTCTCAATCTGGTGGCCGGCCATGGGGCAGTCACTGCCATAGTGGTCCGGTTCCGCCTTCTTTACCCGGCTCACCACTGCCCGGCCGATCTTCATGGAGATTGCGTGGTACTCCTTCTTGACCGCATAGGTGCCGTCGTGGCCGGAGCAGCGCTCGATAATGGCCACCTTGGTATCCGGTATCAGGGAGAGAACCTCGCGGGTCTTCTGGCCCACATTCTGCACCCGTTGATGGCAGGCGGCGTGATAACTCACTTTACCCAGCGGCTGCTTGAAATCGGTGGCAAGCTTTCCGGCCTTGTGCCGCAGCATCAGATATTCGAACGGGTCGAATATCGCCTTTGCGACCGTTTGCACCTCTGCATCGTCGGGAAACAGCAGCGGCAGTTCCTGGCGGAACATCAGAGCACAGGAGGGCACCGGTGCCACGATATCCCACCCCTCATTCACCAGCCGGGCCAGCATCGGAATGTTCGCCGCTTTAGCGGCAGCGATGGATTCCAGGTCGCCCAGTTCCAGCTTGGGCATACCACAGCACTGCTCCTTCTCTGCGATGGTGACCGGGATCCCGTTGTGTTCGAACACGGCCACCAGATCTTCGCCGATATGGGGCTCGTTGTAGTTGCCATAACAGGTGGCGAACAGGGCCACCTTGCCCGAAGTGCCATTGGCCGGCTCGCCACTGGCTTGCTGGTGGCGTCGGTCCTGCAGGCGGTCGCGCAGGGTCTTGCTGTGGTATTTGGGCAGTATGGCGTCGGCCGCAACCCCCAGGGTGCTCTCCATCACCTTGCGCGCCACGCCGATCCCGTTCACCCCGTTCACCAGATTGACCACGATCGGGATGCTGGCGAGTCGGCCCACCGCATCGGTACTGGAGAGGATACGATCACGAAAGCTCGCCCCGCTGGTCTTGAAGTTGAACGCCTTTGCCCGCAGCATCAAATGGGGGAAATCGAGATTCCACTCATGGGGCGGCGTATAGGGGCACTTGGTCATGTAGCAGAGGTCACACAGGTAGCAGTGCTCCACCACCTTCCAGTAATCCTTCTTGTCCACACCGTCCACTTCCATGGTGTCTGACTCATCCACCAGATCGAACAGGGTCGGGAATGCGTGGCACAGACTGACACAGCGGCGACAGCCGTGACAGTGGTCGAACACCCGCTCCAGCTCCGCAAACAGCTTCCCCTCGTCATAAAAATCGGGATTCTGCCAGTCGATCGGGTGTCGGGTCGGTGCCTCCAGATTGCCTTCTGTGACCGTTTTGGAAACCATCGCTTCTCCTCCTCCGGGGAAAACCGGAGCCCCGTTTGACACGGAACCCCGGTAGATCATGGCTTACAGGCTGTCCAGTGCCTTCTGAAAACGATTGGCATGAGAGCGCTCGGCCTTGGCCAGCGTCTCGAACCAGTCGGCAATCTCATCGAAACCTTCGCCACGGGCGGCCTTGGCCATACCGGGGTACATATCCGTGTACTCGTGGGTCTCTCCGGCAATGGCCGTCTTCAGGTTGTCCTCAGTGCCGCCGAAAGGCAGGCCGGTAGCGGGATCGCCACACTCCTCCAGGTATTCCAGATGACCGTGGGCATGGCCGGTCTCTCCCTCCGCGGTGGAACGGAAGACGGCAGAGACATCGTTCTGGCCTTCGACATCCGCCTTGGCTGCAAAGTAGAGATAGCGGCGATTCGCCTGGGATTCGCCGGCGAAGGCGTCTTTCAGATTCTGTTCGGTGTTGGAGCCTTTGAGTTCCATAGTTTTCCTCCTGATGAATGAACTGATTTTATCGAGTGTGCGAATCACACTCACCGAAATTAGAGGATCTGAAACCAATATTCCAATTGATTGGTACTAACTTGCTGATAGCTTTTTACTAAAGAGGTATCGAAACAGCGCCTTTCATACCTGCTCTCTTCCTGCGCTATCCGTTTCTACAGTAGATAGCCGTGCATGGGATCAAGAGACATTTAGTCGTGCTTTTATTGTTCGTTGTTTTATATCTGTCGAATATGCAACTTCTCAATCTCCCGGGGCAGCGGCTACGGGCCGGCCAATGGTGGGCATAAACGGCATGCCCACCCTACGTAGGGTGGGCACGTTTTTTGTGCCCACGCTGCACCGACTTATTGAGAGATTACTCGAATATTAGTTCATTATATACAATAAGTAACATCTTATTATTAATCTGTTTTATTATGTATAAACGGCAACGACAGAAAGACTGGGCGGGAATCAATCGGCCGAGAAACCGGTCTATTCTAGTAACTTAGCTGAATAGTAGGTTAATCGGTGACGAGATTTACGCGCTGGATCTGGGAAAGGCTCTGTGCCTGGCTGATGTGGGAGCCCCCACCCGCAGCCACCCCCCTGTGCGATTTCGATCGGCTCTGCTACGAACTGAGACCGGGTGACATACTGCTGGTGGAGGGGCGCAGCCGGGTCAGCGAGGTGATCAAGATAATCACCCAGAGCGCCTGGACCCACTCGGCGCTCTTCATCGGCCGCTTATGCGATATAGAGGATCCCCGTTTTCGGGCACTGATACGCAGGAGTTACCGGGGCGATCCCAAGGCGCGGTTACTGATCGAGGCCCAGCTCGGGGAAGGGACCATCGTGGTTCCAGTCTGTAAATATCGCCCCTATCATCTGAGAATATGCCGCCCCACCGGGCTTGCGCCCGATGATGCAGAGACGGTCATCGCCTACGCCATCCGGCGCCTTGGAACGGCCTATGATGTACGGCAACTCCTCGATCTGGCGCGTTTTTTCTTCCCCTGGGGCGTTCTCCCCCGCCGTTGGCGCTCCAGCCTGTTTCAGCACAACGCGGGTGACCCTACCCAGACCGTTTGCTCCTGCCTGCTGGCAGAGGCATTCAGCAGTGTCGACTTTCCGATACTTCCTTTCATCGATCGCCGGGACGACGGCACCCTGCGCTTCTTCAAGCGTAATCCCCGACTGTTTACCCCCAAGGATTTCGATTACTCCCCCTATTTCGACATTATCAAATATCCCTTCCTCGGGCTGGATGATATCGGTGTCTATCGCAAACTGCCGTGGGCCGACAAGCGTTTAATTTTCAACGATGATGAAGACGCATTTGCTTTGCAGCCTGCATTTACAGGAATAAATGAAGGTGGAAATAAATCGGAAATTCAGGCTGCTGGGAGCGCTTTAGAGAAACCGGATAAACAAGCCTTACTTCCGGGAGACAAGTTGGAGTCCCGGCAGTCGATACGTCGATTGGTGTGACTGGCCAGTCTGTACGACTTCCAGCTTTTGCTCCAAAAAACGAGGAGATTGAGATGAATATTCTGTTACTCCTGTTACTCCTGCTGACCTCCATCTGGGTGCTGGCAAATCTGCACCACCCGGTGCCGTTTCTGGTCGTACTCCTCTCCACCGGTGCGTTTCTGCTCATCGGCCCGTCCCTGTTTCTGCTGGCCCCGTTACTGTTGCTGTCCGGTCTGATGCTGCTGTTTGGTTCCGGTGAGTTGCGCCGGAGGATCGTCAGCAGCCGGCTGCTGAAGCAGTTCCGGCGGGTGATTCCGCCCATGTCCCGGACCGAGAGAGAGGCCTTGAACGCCGGGACCGTCTGGTGGGATGCGGATCTGTTCTCCGGCCGGCCCGACTGGGAAAAGCTGCTGTCGATACCCGGATCGCGGCTGTCCGAAAGGGAACAGGCGTTTCTCGACGGTCCGACGGAACAGCTTTGCCGAATGCTGGACGACTGGACCATCACCCACGAAATGCAGGATCTTCCGGACGATGTCTGGCAGTTCATGAAGCAAGCCGGTTTCTTCGGCATGATCATTCCAGAACGCTACGGTGGTCTCGAGTTCTCTGCCCTGGCGCACTCCAACGTGGTGATGAAACTGGCGAGCCGCAGTGTCGCTGCCGCTGTCACCGTCATGGTGCCCAACTCCCTTGGCCCCGCCAAGCTCCTGCTCCGCTACGGCACCCGTGAACAGAAGGATTATTACCTGCCACGCCTGGCCAAGGGTACGGAGATCCCCTGTTTTGCCCTCACCGGGCCCGAGGCGGGTAGCGATGCCGGCGCCATACCCGACCGGGGCCGGGTCTGTTACCAGGAATATCAGGGCCGGCGCACGCTGGGCATACTGCTGAACTGGGAGAAGCGTTATATCACCCTGGGGCCTGTCGCCACCCTTATCGGGCTGGCATTCAGGCTGGAGGATCCGGACCAGCTGATCGGTGATGAACCCTCACCTGGGATTACCGTGGCACTGATCCCCAGAGACACCCCCGGCATCCGGATCGGAAAAAGACATATTCCCCTCGATATCCCGTTTCAGAATGGGCCCAACTCCGGTCACGACGTCTTCATCCCGATCGGCTGGGTGATCGGCGGGCGGGAAGGTGTCGGCCAGGGGTGGCGCATGCTGGTGGAGAGTCTGTCGGAGGGGCGTGGTATCTCCCTGCCGGCACTGGCCACGGGTGCCGGCAAATCGGCCTGCCGCTATACCGGCAGCTATGCCCGCATCCGGCGCCAGTTCCATCAGCCAATAGGCTGGTTCGAGGGGGTCGAAGAGGCACTGGCACGTATCGGCGCCCTCACCTATCAGATGGATGCCGCACGTCTGCTGACCCTGCAGGCGCTGGACTCGGGTGAGAGCCCCAGCGTGGTTTCCGCCATCGTCAAATACCACCTCACCGAGCGTTACCGGCAGGTGATCAACGATGCCATGGACGTGCAGGGCGGCAGTGGAATCTGCCTGGGGCCAAACAACCTGATCGGGCGTATCTACCAGGCCATCCCCATCAGCATCACCGTCGAGGGTGCCAACATCCTCACGCGCAGCATGATCATCTTCGGGCAGGGCGCGCTTCGCTGTCACCCCTTCATCCTGGCAGAGATGGAGGCGGCTCACGATCCCGATCCGGTCTCGGCGTTGCGGCGGTTCGACCAGGCGCTGTTCCGACATATCGGTTTTATTCTGCGCAATGCGGCACGGACTCTGCTCCTGGGCCTGAGTCGCAGTCGCCTCTCAAAAGCGCCGGTCAAGGGGCCGACTGCCCACTATTTCCGGCAGCTGAACTGGATGAGCTCTGCCTTCGCTCTGTGTGCCGATGCGGCGATGATCACCCTCGGCGGGGCCCTGAAGCGCAAGGAGCGGCTGTCGGCCAGGTTGGGTGATGTCCTGAGCGAACTGTACCTCAGTTCAGCGGTGCTGAAGCAGTATCAGGATCAGGGGGCGCCAGCAGGTGACCTGCCTCTGGTCCAGTGGTCCTGCGAGCAGAGCATGTACCAGATGCAGGAGGCGCTGCGTTCCCTGTTGCGCAACCTCCCTTACCCGCCACTCGCCTGGTTGTTGCGGCTGCTGGTGTTTCCCACCGGCATGCCTTACAGCCCTCCCTGCGATCATACCGGCCATGCGGTGGCGCGCACCCTGCTGACACCATCAGAGGTACGTGACCGCCTGACCAGCGGGATATTCATCACCCGGGACCCTGCCACCCGTGTCGGTCAACTGGAACTGGCACTGGATCAGGTAGAACGTGCCACTCTGATCGAAGGTACCCTGCGTGGTGCCATCAGAAGCGGGCTGATCGAGCGCGGGTCGTCAGACCAGGTGCTGGAGCAGGCAACCGCCCAGGGCATCATCTCCACCCAGGAGCGCAGGGCGCTCGAATCCATGGGGCAGCTCAGGCGGCAGGTAGTCTCGGTCGATGCCTTCGACGATTATGGCGAGCAGCGTTCCAGACGGCCGGCCGATGGAGATGAATCCGGCAGCAGCTTCACCCGGATCCGCCGGCAGCGACTGCAGACAGGAGGCTGAACCATGAACAGCGACAGTCACATCAACGGGCGACCCGTCTATATCATAGACGGTGCAAGGACCCCGTTCCTGCGGGTCCGGGGGAAGCCTGGCCCGTTCCGGGCATCCGACCTGGCTTTGCAGTGTGGCCGGCCCTTGCTCATAAGACAGCCGTTCCAGCCGGAAGCACTGGATGAGGTGATCCTGGGCTGTGTCTCATCCGGGCCGGAGGAGGCGAATATCGCCCGGGTGACCGCCCTGCGACTCGGTTGTGGGGAGCGCACCCCGGCCTGGACGGTGCAGCGCAACTGCGCCTCCGGGATGCAGGCGGTGGAGAGCGCGGCCCAGGCGATCAGCAGCGGCAACGCGGACCTGGTGCTGGCCGGTGGCACCGAGGCGATGAGTCACCACCCGGTGATGCTGACGCCGGCCATGCTGGAGTGGCTCTCGGCCTGGAACCGGAGCCATACCGGCACCGGCCGGGCCAGACAGCTGGCCCGCCTGCGCCCGGGTCACTTCCGGCTGATCGTTGCGCTCCTGAAAGGGCTTACCGACCCGGTGGTCGGGCTCTCGATGGGCCAGACCGCCGAGCAGCTCGCCTGGCTGTTCGGGATTGAACGCGAGGAGATGGACGCCTATGCGCTGGAGAGCCACCGGCGTCTGGCCCGGGCCCGGGACAAGGGCTGGCTGCAGGAGATCATCCCCATGATCAGCACCAGGGGTGAGCTGTACCAGCAGGATGAGGGACTGCGGACGGATACAGACCTGGATGCCCTGAGTCGCCTCAAGCCGGTGTTCGACCGGCCGGTGGGAACAGTGACTGCCGGCAACAGCGCCCAGCTCACCGATGGGGCCGCGCTGCTGCTGCTGGCGTCGGCCGATGCGGTCAGGCGCCACCGTCTGAGGGTACGTGCCCGGATCATCGACAGCCAGTGGTCCGCCCTCGATCCGGCCCGGATGGGACTGGGCCCGGTCTACGCCATGTCGGCCCTGCTGCAGCGACGGGGAGTAAGTGCTGCCGAAATCGACTACTGGGAGATCAACGAGGCGTTCGCGGCCCAGGTACTGGCCTGCCTCGCCGCCTGGGAGAGCGATGCCTGGTGCCTGGAGCACCTGGGGATGCCGTCACCGGGGCCCATTTCCCGGGGGCGCCTGAACGTGGATGGCGGTGGGATCAGCCTGGGGCACCCGGTGGGCGCCAGTGGTGCCCGCATCCTGTACCACCTGTTGACAGTGCTGGAACGTAACCGGGCGGTCAGCGGTATCGCGTCCCTTTGCGTTGGCGGCGGTCAGGGCGGCGCCATTCTGATCGAACGAACCCGTGAGGTGAAAGATGAATAGGCATTGGCGGATACAAGAGGATGAGAACCGGATAGCCTGGCTCCACTTCGACCTGCAGCAGAGCCCGGTCAATCTGCTCACACCGGAGGCACTCGAAGAGCTCGATTCCTGCATCGATGCGCTCTCCCGGTCCGCACCTGCCGGCGTGGTCCTGGTTTCCGACAAATCCTCCGGCTTTATCGCCGGCGCAGACGTCAAGGGGTTTGTGGGCCTGAAGGATCCTGCGGCCGTGGAACGATACGTCGAACGCGCTCAATCCATCTTCAGCGCACTCGAACGACTCCCGCTGCCGACTGTGGCGATGATCCACGGCTTCTGTCTCGGGGGGGGGCTGGAACTGGCGCTGGCCTGCCGTTATCGGGTGGCGACCGAGGACCCGGTCACCCGGATCGGTTTCCCGGAAGTGAGGCTGGGTATCTTCCCCGGGTTTGGCGGCACCGTGCGCAGCATCAGACTGCTGGGAGCACAGGCCGCAATGGGGCTTATGCTCAGCGGACGCAACATCGATGGAGGTGCTGCCGCACGCCTGAAGCTGGTCGATCTCGCGGTTCCCCGACGACAGCTGATGGCAGCTGCCCGGCGGCTTATCATGGCGCAACCGGCAGTTGCCAGACCGCCCTGGTGGAGCCGCACCCTCACCAGTGCACCACTGCGACCCCTGCTGGCGACGCTCCTGCAGCGGCAGACGGCGAAGCGGGTGCAGCGGAAGCACTACCCTGCCCCCTTCGGCCTGATCGACCACTGGCGGCGCAACGGTGGCAGGCCGCAGCAGATGTACCGTGGGGAGGCCAGTGCCGTCGCCCGGTTGGTCACCGGGCCGGTGGCCCAGAACCTGATCCGGGTATTTCTGCTGCAGGAGCGGCTGCGGTCCCTGGGGCGGGAGGCAACGTTCGAGCCGACCCACGTGCATGTGATCGGCGGCGGTATCATGGGCGGGGATATCGCCGCCTGGTGCGCCCTCAAGGGGCTCCGAGTTACCCTTCAGGATCAGACGCCCGAGCGTTTGACCGGCGCCATCGCCCGGGCCCATGGCCTGTTCGTCAGAAAGTTACGGCTGCCCCACCTGATCCGTGCGGCAGACGACCGCCTGATGCCGGACTGCAGGGGCGATGGCATCACCCGGGCAGATCTGGTGGTCGAAGCCATCTATGAAGATACAACCGCCAAGCAGGCACTTTATCGGAAGATCGAACCCTGGCTCAAACCCGGGGCACTGCTCGCCACCAATACCTCCAGCATTCCCCTGGAGCGGCTTACTCCGGGCCTGCTCCAGCCACAGCGGCTGGTGGGCCTCCACTTCTTCAACCCGGTGGCCCGGATGCAGCTGATCGAGGTGGTCAAAGGGAGAGAGACCGGTGAGACTGAATTCGGCCGGGCATTGGCTTTTGCTCACCGTATCGACCGACTGCCGCTGCCGGTGAAGAGCTCGCCGGGTTTTCTGGTCAACCGGGTGTTGATGCCCTATCTTCTGGAGGCGATCGTGCTGCTGGGGGAAGGCGTGGCGCCGGAGCAGGTGGACCAGGCGGCAATACAGTTTGGCATGCCCATGGGCCCGGTGGAACTGGCCGACCGGGTCGGTCTGGACATCTGTCTCTCGGTGGCGGAAAAACTGGCCGGGGAGCTGGGCTGTCGGGTACCCGAAAGCCTGCGTGAAAGGGTTGCCCAGGGTGAGCTGGGGCGCAAGAGCAACCGGGGCTACTATCGCTATGCTCAGGGGCGCCCGGTCAAAGCATCGGTGCCGCTTTCTGAGACCCGATCGGAGCAGCTGGCAACCCGCATGATCGACCGGCTGCTGGCCGAAGCGGTGGCCTGCCTGCGGGACGGGGTGGTGGCAGACAGTGATCTGCTGGATGCGGGTATCATCTTCGGAACCGGTTTTGCCCCTTTCAGAGGCGGCCCGATGCGGTATATTAGAGAGAACGGGCAGGATGGCATACGCCAACGCCTGCGACAGCTGGAACCGGACCCGGAGGGGCGGTTTCCAGCGCACACTGGACGGGAGGCAGCAGCCTGATGCATGAAACCGATCTCATCTCACCCGAGCAGGCCATCACCCTGCCCGGCGCCTTTCGCGAGCGGGTCCGCCGCACCCCCAACCAGGTGGCCTATATCCAATACGCCGCAGAGAGTTGCCGCTGGCAGGAATACACCTGGGCCGATACTGCCGCCGAGGTCTCCCGCTGGCAGCAGGCGCTGCAGGCAGAGGGGCTGAAACCGGGAGAACGGGTGGCGCTGATGCTGCGCAACTGCCGGGAGTGGGTGATCTTCGACCAGGCGGCCCAGGGACTGGGGCTGGTAACGGTCCCGATCTTCACCAACGACCAGCCGGAAAATGTCTCCTATATCCTGCAGGATGCGGGCGCCAGGGTGCTGCTGATCGGTGACAACAAACAGTGGGCGTCACTGCGGGAGATTCAGGACCAGCTGGCGGGTCTGGCACGGATCATCAGCCTCGAGCCGGTGGACCCCGCTGGCCTGGATATCCGGGTGGTCCACGCTGCGGCGTGGCTGCCGGACGCGGCCACCGGCTTGAAGACCCATGCCAGCGACCCCGATGCCCTTGCCACCATCGTCTATACCTCAGGCACCACCGGGCGCTCCAAGGGGGTGATGCTGAGCCATCGAAACATACTCTTCAACGCGGCGGGCTGCGTCGACCTGATCCCCATCTACACCGATGACCTGATGCTCTCCTTCCTCCCCCTCTCCCATACCCTGGAGCGCACCCTGGGCTACTATCTTCCCATCCTGGCCGGTTCCCGAGTGGCCTATGCCCGGTCGGTGCCACAGCTGGCCGAGGATCTGGTCACCATCAAACCGACTATCCTGATCTCGGTCCCCCGGATCTTTGAGCGCATCCACGCCAGGATCCAGGCGAAGCTGGAGGAAGGGCCGGCGCTGGCAGCCCGACTCTTCCAGCAGACGGTGGCGACAGGCTGGCGGCTGTTCGAATACCGGCAGGGACGCACCCCCTGGTCGGCCAGCCTGCTTGCCTGGCCGCTGCTGCAGCGTCTGGTGGCCAGTAAGGTACAGGCCAGACTGGGGGGGCGGCTGCGTTTTGCCGTGAGTGGCGGCGCGCCCCTGTCAGAGGAGATAGCACGCCTGTTCATCGGCCTGGGCGTCAACATACAACAGGGTTACGGGCTCACCGAGACCAGCCCGGTGATCACCGCCAATCCGTTGCACAACAATATCCCGGCGAGTGTCGGCATACCCCTGAAGGGCATAGAGACAAAGATCGGCAAGGCGGGTGAACTGCTCACCCGGAGCCCCTGTGTCATGCTCGGGTACTGGAACAACCCCTCCGCCACCCGCCAGGTGCTGGATTCAGAAGGGTGGCTGCAGACCGGGGACCAGGCCCGGATAGAGGGCGGCCACATCTATATCACCGGGCGTCTCAAGGAGATCATCGTACTGGCCACCGGCGAGAAGGTGCCGCCCGCGGATATGGAGATGGCTATCACCCAGGACGGCCTGTTCGAGCAGATACTCATCATCGGCGAAGGCAGGCCCTATCTCTCGGCGCTGGTGGTGCCGGATCGGGCATTGTACAGCCATCTGCTGCGACAGCTCGGACTGGACCCGGAGCAGGCTGAAACCACCACCAGCGAGCAGGTGACCCAGGCCCTGCTGGAGCGTATCAACGACTCTCTCCACGCCTTTCCCGGCCACGCGCGCATCCGCAGGCTGGCGATCCAACTGGAGCCCTGGAGCATCGACCAGGGCCTGGTCACACCCACGCTCAAGTTGCGCAAGAGTCGGATCATGGCGCAGTACGGTGCGCTGATCGAGTCTCTCTACACGGGCCATTGAGCAGTTTTTCTCCTAAATCGGTATGCTGGGAGGCACGGTTGAATTAAACTCGGGGTGTTTTGAAAAAATAATATGTCACACCCAATCGAAGAACGGAACCCGGGGCAGCGGCAACTCACCATTCGCGTACTGGCCATGCCGGCAGACACCAACCCGGCAGGGGATGTATTCGGGGGTTGGCTCATGTCCCAGGTGGACATAGCGGGCAGTATCCTGGCGGTACAGGTAGCCCAGGGCCGGGTAGTGACTGTGGCAGTGCATGATTTTCAGTTTTTGAAGGCAGTGCTGGTGGGAGATCTGGTCAGCTGTTACGTGGAAGTGGCGCGCAGGGGGAAGACTTCGATCCGCGTAAAGGTGGATGTCTTTGCCGAACGCGAGCAGGATCCCAGGTCGGTTCACCACGTGGCAGAGGCATCCATCACCTACGTTTCGGTGGACGACGCGTCCCGTCCCCGTCCATTGCCTGCCCAGGATTAAACTCTCAAGGAGATCTATAAACCATGTTTGAAGCGGCAAAACTGGGCCGACAGGTCAGTAAGGAGACGTTCAAGGCAGAGGTTCCGGAATTGCGGTATCAACTGCTGAAGGCCCAGCGGGCGCTACGGGGAACCGATACCGCCGTGGTGGTCATCATTTCCGGCGTGGAAGGTGCCGGCAAGGGTGAAGTGGTCAACATACTGAACGAGTGGCTCGACACCCGGGGCATGCAGACCTTCGCCTTCTGGGATGAAACCGATGAAGAACGGGAACGCCCACGCTACTGGCGCTTCTGGCGCACCCTGCCGGAGCGAGGTAACATCTCCATCCTGTTCGGAGGCTGGTACATGGACCCGATCGTCCATCGGATCAAGGACCGTTGCACCGATGCGGAAGTGGACGCAGAACTGAGCCGCATCACCGACTTCGAACGGATGCTGACCGAAGATGGTGCGCTGGTGGTCAAATTCTGGTTTCATCTGCCAGAGGAGGTGGAGCGGAAAAAACTGAAGAAACTCTCCCGGGATGACCGCAGCCGCTGGAAGATGAATCCCAAGAAGGGGCGTTTCTCAGACCACTATGAGCAGTTCGAGAAGGTTGCAGAACGCATCATCCGGCACACGGACACCGGTATCTCACCCTGGTACCTGATCGAGGCGACCGATGAGCGCTATCGCGACTTGACCGTTGGCAGAACATTGCTGGAGGCGATCAACGCCCGTCTCGAATCGCCCAAAATCACCGATTACGCCACCACTGTCTCCCAGGCACCCCTTCTGCCTTCAGACCCGGGAGCCCAGTTGACGGTTTTGGATAAGGTGGACCTGAGCCAATCCCTGGAAAGAACACTATACAAGACGGAACTTAAGAAGCTGCAGGCCGAACTGAACCTGCTGGCCTGGGAGGCCTACCAGAAGAAACGCTCCTGTGTGCTGGTGTTCGAAGGGGTGGATGCAGGCGGCAAAGGCGGTGCCATCCGGCGCCTGACCAACGCCATCGACTCTCGACTCTATCGTACCATTCCGGTGGCCGCACCTTCGGATGAAGAGAAGGCCCACCACTATCTGTGGCGTTTCTGGCGACACATCCCCCGGGCAGGGCGCCTTACCGTCTATGATCGCTCCTGGTATGGCCGAGTACTGGTGGAACGGGTGGAAGGGTTTGCCTCGGATGACGAATGGAAACAGGCCTACTCCGAGATCAATGAGTTCGAGGAGCAGCTGGTTGAGAGCGGTATCGTGGTACTGAAATTCTGGCTGCAGATCAGCCAGGATGAGCAGTTGGCCCGCTTCAAGGCGCGTGCGGAGACACCCTACAAGGAGCATAAGATCACCGATGAGGACTGGCGCAATCGGGAGAGATGGAACGAGTACAAGCTGGCGGTCAATGAGATGGTGGTCCGTACCAGCACCGAATATTCCCCCTGGACCCTGGTTCCCGGAAACGACAAGCCATTCGCCCGGATCGAAGTGTTGAGAACGGTGAGGGACCGCCTGAAGGCAGCGCTCAAAGAGGAGAACGGCCGACACCTTTCCCCCTGCAAGGCGATCAAATAATAGTAACCGTTCACGATTACAAATAATGGAAGAACCGCCCCCTCCTGAAGGAGAGGGCGGATTCTCTACAGGCTCCTAGCTCCCGTTGCATGACAACAACCGGGTGGGGGCCTCATCGATTCGCCCCTTTGAGGCGGCTGTATCCGGCGAATCCCGACAGCGCCGACAACATCAATACCAGGCTGCCCGGTAGTGGGGTGGGTAACGGATTATCATGAAAATTATTGTCTTCGAACAGTTGCCCGATATTTCCCGTCCCTAACGTACGCTTTCCAGCGCCCCAGTGGAAGTCTGCATAGAGCATCCCGTCCCCCAGTAATTGAAGTGACCAATCTTCGGGCGTGTCCCCTCCTTCCTCAAGACCGATATCGCTACTGGTCAGCCCCGCTGCAGGACCACTTGTAGCGGTCAGCACCCCTTCGTAGCTGATAAACTGCTGTACTACACCCTGATCATCCAGCAACGCCAGACCGTCCGGCCCTCCGTTCTGTATCCCGGTGACCTCCAGCGCCAGCGTTCCCATTCCCACACCCTCATCTGGAATCCGTCCCTCCAAAGTGAGTGCCGAGCCATAGGTTTGTCCATTTCCTCCGTTATACAGGAGCAACTGCCAGCCCGTGAGGTCTGTTCCTGCCGGCCCGGCAACCTCGATCCCCTCCCCCACATCACCGCCCGCATTGTCGTAGTGAAGCTCATTGATAAACACGGAGAGGGCCCAGAGCGGGCCGGAAGTGAAAACGAGCAGGGTGAAGAGCACGACGCGAAATGCGCCCCGACGGGCACACAAAATCCCAATATCCATGATTTCCTCCAAGAGTTCCGTTCTTTTTGGGAATACTGATCCTAGTCTAATACTGTATTCAGAGCAACCCCTTCCCGACGAATTTTATGTGGGTAGTTTCAGTGTCATGTCAGTTTTCTTTACAGAGCAAAGGCGTTCACCTCTCCCCACCGCGCTAACCTGCTTATATTCTGAGTAAAACTAGTTTGGTACGTAATATGCTTATTAACCTGGAAAGAGGAAATTCTATTGTCCGTTGCTGTCTGGCGACGCATGTACTGAACGGAGATTCGGTTCGCGGACCGGGCGATAAGAAATAAAACCAAGGAAATGAAGCAGATGCGTGATGCCCGTCTCAACTCATTCTGGGATCGCCGACTGGCGAAACGTAACCGTGCTGCGCTCAAGGTCTATCTCCTGGACAACAGCGTCCCTCATCGTGGAACCACCAGTGACATCAGTCGGCGTGGTGCCTTTGTCGAAACCGGTTTGAGAGGTTTCGTTATTGGCACTCTGATCGACCTGGCCTTCGTGCAGCAAAGCCAGGGCGTGATCAGTCTCTCACGGTATACGGCAGTCGTCGTCCGGCATACCGACAGGGGACTGGGGGTGCGTTTCTGCTGGTCTTCACGCCTGGAACGTATCGGTAACGTGAAACTCTCCTATGGGCAGGAACGGCGCGGTTGAGCGGCGGTTGATATTGGCCGATGATCGGCCAGACCTCATTACCCTTTTGGAGCTCAGCCACTGAAGCAATGGCGCTTTGTTCAGGCAGCTGAAGTCAACCCGTGCCTGGCCACAGCAGGGGCGTTGTCGCCAGGTCCCCAGGGCTTGATGGGACAACGCCGGCACCCGTTTATCTGGCAAAGTTAAACTAAGGGGCTTGGAAAAGATTAAATTACGCGCCTTGCTTGTCTATGGCTCCGTCTTCGGTGTTGCGCCAAGGGTTACATACAACGAGTATGCGCCCCTTGGCGCGCCTTGAAGACGA
>JAUXBK010000182.1 GCA_030619405.1 Sedimenticola sp.
ACCGGTTTGTTGCTCCTGCAAAACCGGCACTTCTGACCTCCATGGATGGAGGAAATGCAATAGGATTGTAGGAACAATCCTTGCCGCCATCCATGGCGGTCGTAGCGAGCGGACGTGGGGGGGAGCGGGATTTTTCGTTCGAATGAGGCGAATATTGGCCATATTTAACGAATTCGAGCGTGAAATCCAGCCGGCATCCACGTTCGCGCAGTAGGCCATCCATTCTCGGACAGCCTCCTAGCTGGCAGCTGGTAAAAGCCGGGGAATCTTCTACTATTCAACAAATGAATAATAATATCGAACGCCACATCCACCTCCTGATCGAAGAACTCAAACGCCACCCCCTCCCTGATTTCGACCCGCAGCAGAGCCGACAGATTCACACCTTGCTGGAGCAGTATTACCGGCATATTCCCGTGTCGGAGTTGCAGGAGCAGGAGCCGGTAGATCTGGTCGGTGCTGTCATCGCCCACTGGCAGCTGTTGAAGGATCGGAAAAAAGATCAGCCGATGATCCGGGTCTACAACCCCAATTTCGAAGAGCACGGCTGGCAGAGTGCCCACACCATCATCGAGGTGGTGGAAGACGATATGGCGTTTCTGGTCGATTCGCTGTCGATGGCACTGAATCGCGCAGGAATGACCATCTACCTGACCATCCACCCGGTGATCGACACCTGGCGCGATAAACGGGGCAGGTTGGTTTCTTTGGATGCCCCGGTGGAGAGGGCGGAGCATCGGCAGGCGTCGATGATTCAGTTTCAGGTGGAGAAACAGCTGTCGGATGAGGTGCTGCAGGCGATCGAGCAGCAGTTGAACGGGGTCATCCAGGATGTCAGCCGGGCCAACCGGGACTGGCAGGTGATGAAGCAGCGGGTTGGGCTGGTGCGGGAGCGGATCGCTGAACTCTCGGTCCCGATAGATCCCCGGGAACTGGAAGAGATGCTGGAATTCCTGAGCTGGGTGGAACATGACCATTTTACCTTCATCGCCTTCTGCGAGTTGGACTACGGTGGCGCGAGCCCGTCCCTGACCAAAGAGTCGAGTCTGGGGCTGTTACGGGAAGCGGAGAGGGATAGTGACTCACTGCGTGCCATCATTCCCGTGTTCAATACCCCCTGCTCGGAGCAGGGCTGTTACCTGACCGTGACCAAGGCCAACGTAAAGTCGGCCATCCATCGGCCTGCCTATATGGACTATATCGGGATCAAGCGCTACAACGATCAGGGGAAGATCGATGGAGAGTACTGCATACTGGGGCTGTTCTCTTCTACTGCCTACAGTCGCCCACCCCGGGACATCCCCCTGCTGAGGCAGAAGGTCAGGAAGGTGATGGCCAATGCTGAGCTGGATCCCCGCAGCCACTCAGGCAAGACGATGCTGAATATTCTGGAGACCTTTCCCCGGGATGCCCTGTTTCAGATTACAGCTGACGATCTGTTGAATACCGCCCTGGGGATCATCGGGCTGCAGGAGCGCCAGCGCACCCGCCTGTTCCTGTTCAAGGATAGTTTCAACCGTTTCTACTCCTGTCTGGTGTATGTACCGAGGGAGCGATACGACCGGGATCTGCGGATTCGGATCCAGAAGGTGCTGGTGAAAGCACTCAACGGTGCCGAGGTGGAGTTCGACACCCGACTTTCCGAATCGATCCTGGCCCGCCTCTATTTCGTGATCCACACCGCAACGGGGGAGCACCCGGAACCCGATCTGGAGACTCTGGAGCAGGCGGTGATCGACGCAACCCGTACCTGGCAGGATGGATTGCGGGAGGCGCTGATCGAACAGTATGGTGAAGCCCATGCGGGTCGTTATTACCGGGAGTACGGCCATGCTTTTCCCGGAGGCTTCCGCGAGGATTTCTATCCTCGTACGGCAGCAGCAGACATCGAGCGTATCGAGCACTCCCGCGCTTCAGGTGAACTTGGACTGCACTTCTATCGCCCCATTCTGGAGTCGAATGACCAGGCCCACCTGCGACTCTACTCGGTTGGAAAACCGGTTCCCCTGTCAGAAGTGATCCCGATCCTGGAGAACATGGGGCTGACCGTGCTCGGTGAGCGACCCTATCGGATCCGGCTGCAGCCGGAGGCGATCTGGATCCATGATTTCTCCATGCGCTATCCGACCCGGGGAAAGGCACTCACTGAAAAGATCAGCCAGTCGTTCCAGGATGCATTCCGCCAGATCTGGAATGGCAGGGTGGATAATGATGGTTTCAACCAGCTGGTGATCGGTGCCGGACTCGCCTGGCAGAAGGTGCTGGTGCTGAGGGCCTACAGCAGGTATTTGAAGCAGATTCGCAGCCCCTATAGCCAGGAATATTTTATCGACAGCCTGGTGGAGAATCCGGAGATCAGCCGCCAGCTGCTGGAACTGTTCGAGGCCCGTCTGGACCCCGCAAGGAAGCAGCGGGAGAAACACACACAAGAAATCGTTACTCGAGTGGAGAAAAAGCTGGAGATGGTCTCCAGCCTCGACCAGGACCGAATCATCCGCCGTTACTTGAACCTGATCCAATGCACCCTGCGCAGCAACTTCTTCAAGCCCGATGTCATCACCGGGGTGAACCCCTATCTCTCGTTCAAGCTGGATTCACCGCAGATCACCGGGATGCCGTTGCCGGCACCCCTGTTCGAGATATTCGTCTACTCGACCCAGATGGAGGGTATCCATCTGCGAGGCGGGCGGGTGGCCAGGGGCGGGCTGCGCTGGTCCGACCGGAAGGAGGATTTCCGCACTGAAGTGCTGGGGCTGATGAAGGCCCAGGTGGTCAAGAATGCCGTTATCGTTCCGGTCGGTTCCAAGGGGGGGTTCATCGTTAAAAGCACGCTGCAGGGTCTGCCCCGGGAGCAGCGGATGGCGGAAGTGATCGAATGTTACAAGACCCTGCTGCGGGGGATGCTGGATATCACAGACAACTACCACAAGGAAGAGGTGGTTCATCCGCCACAGGTGGTCTGTCACGATGATGCCGACCCTTATCTTGTGATCGCTGCAGACAAGGGAACCGCCAGCTTCTCCGATATCGCCAACGGGATAGCGAAAGGATACGGGTTCTGGCTGGGTGATGCCTTTGCGTCCGGCGGGTCTGACGGCTATGACCACAAGCGGATGGGTATCACTGCCCGCGGTGCCTGGGAGTCGGTGAAACGCAACTTCCGGGAGTTGGGGGTCGACATACAGTCGACCGACTTCCGGGTCGTGGGAATCGGTGACATGTCGGGTGATGTCTTCGGTAACGGTATGCTGCTCTCCCGCCATATCAAGCTGGTCGGTGCCTTTAACCACCGCCATATATTTCTGGATCCGGATCCGGACCCCACCCGCTCGTTCGATGAGCGAAAGCGGCTGTTCGACCTGCCGGGCTCAGGCTGGGATGATTACGACAGCAGCTTGCTCTCCAAAGGCGGTGGCATCTACCCCCGCTCCGCCAAAGCGATTCCCCTCTCGGGTGAGGTGAAGGCGATGCTGGGGCTGAAAGTGGAGCGGGTCACCCCGGGCGAGCTGATTCATAACCTGCTCAAGACGCCGGTGGATCTGCTCTGGAACGGTGGGATCGGCACCTATGTCAAATCAGAGTCCGAAACCCACGAGTCGGCCAGTGACAAGGCCAACGATGCCCTCCGGGTCAATGGATCAGATCTGCGCTGCAAGGTGGTGGGTGAGGGGGGGAATCTGGGTGTCACCCAGCTGGGCCGGGTGGAGTTTGCCCTGAAGGGGGGGCAGCTCTACAGCGATTTCATTGACAACTCTGCCGGTGTCGACTGTTCCGATCATGAGGTCAACATCAAGATCCTGCTGGGCCATATCGTCTCCAATGGCGACATGACCCTGAAGCAGCGCAATCGCCTGCTGGTGGAGATGACGGGGGAGGTCTCCAGCCTGGTGCTGGCAGATAACTATGCCCAGACCCAGGCGATCAGTATCATCGCCCAGTACGCCCCGGAGCGGCTCAGCGAGCATGGTCGTTTCATGAGCTGGCTGGAACAGCAGGGGCGCCTGAACCGGGCGCTGGAATATCTGCCCGATCCGAAGCAGATCGCCGCACGCCAGGTAGAGGGCAAGGGGCTGACCAAGCCCGAGATTGCCCTGTTACTGGCCTACAGCAAGATGACTTATTACGACGCCCTGATCCATTCCGGGATCCCGGATGACGACTACCTGCTGTCGGCGATGACCGACTATTTCCCCGCAGTCCTGGGAGAGAGATTCCAGCAGGAGATGGCAGAGCATCCGTTGACGCGTGAGATCATTGCCACCCAACTCACCAACAGTATCGTGAACTGTATCGGTCCCGGATTCGGTTTCCGCATGCGGGAGGAGGTTGGCGCAAACATCGCCGGTGTCACTCGCGCCTATCTGGCGGCAACCCGGATCTTTGAGACCGAGGCATTGTGGCGCGAGATCGAGACACTGGACAACCGGGTGCCGGCAAAGACCCAGATCGAGATGCTGCGGATGGTAGCCCGTTTGCTGGAGCGACTGGTCAACTGGATTCTGCGATACCGGCAGAACAACGTACAGGTGAGAGCGGTGGTCGACTATTTCCGGGAGGGCGTGGGCCAGTTGATGGAGCGGATGCCAAAGCCGTTGGCCGCCCAGGACCGTCTGGAGATGAACCACTGGATACGCTATTTCGTGCATGCGGACGTGCCCCGTGAGCTGGCTCAGCGCACCGCCGCACTGCTGCCGCTGGCCTCGGCCCTGGATATCGTGGAGGTGGCGAAGCAGGCAGGGCGTGACATACCCGTGGTGGCATCACTCTACTTCCGTCTGGGCAGTGATCTGGACTTTCACTGGCTGCGCCGGCAGATCGATGATCTGGGAATCCAGAGTCATTGGCATAACCTGGCCAATATCGGTCTGGTCAACAGCATTAACAAGCACCAGCGGGAGTTGACGGCCCGCATCCTGGAGACCACTGAAACAGCCATGGATGCAAAAAAGATGATAGCCCAGTGGGCGGAGACCAACGCCTTTGCTGTGGCGCGGCACAACCGCATGGTGTCCGAGCTGAAGGCGCGGAACACGCTTGATTTTGCCATGTTGTCCGTAGTGATAACCGATGTCGGCAGCCTGCTGATTAGCGGGTATGGAGAATAAAGATAGGTAACCGTGAACGGTTACAAAGATAGTCACCGGCTGTTGGCCACAAAGATGGCCCGGCGTGGCGCCGGCAGGCCCTCGATGGTGCGGGTGGGGTCCCCTGGAGCCAGGAACTCGGGCAAGGATTCAAACTGCATCCAGGGGGTGCTGGCGATCAATGGGGTCAGACTCGATTGGTTGATTGGTTCTTGAATCAATCGGAATCAATCGAGTCTGATAAGCATCTAGCAAACCCTTCGTCCAGGTCGTACGCTCTAAGTGAAGGGTCGAAGAACATCGACCTGAACAAAGGAGCCTGCAATGAAACTATACGGTGGAATTGACCTCCATTCCAATATCAGTGTTATCGCGTTATTG
>JAUXBK010000120.1 GCA_030619405.1 Sedimenticola sp.
TACTAGTACCTCAAAATCTGTGTGTAATCCGCGTCAATCCGCGGCTAAATGCCGGTTGATCCCGCGAACTGTTACACACCAGCCAGGATCAGACCGTTTCTGCCTGCTTGTCGTGCTCGATCAGGGCGTAGGCCGAGTGGTTGTGGATCGACTCAAAGTTCTCGGATTCCACCACATAGGCGCTGAAACGCTGATCCTTGTTCAGCTGTACCGCCACATCCCGAACCATGTCTTCCACGAACTTGGGGTTGTCGTAGGCGCGTTCGGTGACATGTTTCTCGTCCGGACGCTTGAGCAGGCCATACAGTTCGCAGGAGGCCTCCTGTTCCACCAGTTCGATGATCTCCTCGATCCAGACGAAGCCGTTGGTACGCACCTGGACGGAGACATGGGAGCGCTGGTTGTGGGCGCCCCGGTCGGAGATCTTCTTGGAGCAGGGGCAGAGACTGGTGACCGGTACCACCACCTTGATGAACATGGTCGGGGTGCCATCATGGATCTCACCGATCAGGGTGACATCGTAGTCCATCAAGCTGGTGACGCCGGAGATCGGTGCCTGTTTGCTGACGAAATAGGGGAAGTTCATCTCGATGTGACCGGAATCCGCCTCCAGTTTCCCGGCCATCTCGGAGAGCATATCCTTGAACGATTCGACGCTGATCTCCTTGTCGTGACTGTTGAGGATCTCAACGAAGCGGGACATGTGGGTGCCCTTGAAATTGTGGGGCAGGTCTACATACATATTGAAGTTGGCGATGGTGTGCTGGTCACCATCACTGCGATCTTTGACCCGAACCGGGTGCCGGATGTCCTTGATCCCCACCTTGTTGATGGCGATATGCCGGGTGTCCTCCCGGTTCTGGACATCCTCAATCTCGCAAGTAGCGTTGGCACACTCAGTCACTGTACGGGCCCTCGGGTCATGCCCCACGGGTTCAACCTAGATCCTGCAAGTGCTCACACTCGCACAGCACAAGCTCTTGATCCGTATAGCGATATTTGCTCCCTTGGAAATCACAATAAGGATTCCGCTCGGTCGCAAATTCGCTCTACGAGTCAATATCTTGCACTCTGTAAGCATGATCACTTGCAGGATCTAGGTTCAACATCTGATCGGGAAGATTAACGGAAACAGGTGCCGAGGAAAACGCGGACGTTGCCCGGTTATTGCCAGCAGCGCAGAGTCCATTAGAAAACCACGAATTATGGCCTGGCAACATATAATCTGCAAGCAGATATCGCAAGATAAAGTTTTATAGCGGGTTTATCGGCTGCGATCGACGATATAGTTGGCCAGCCAGCGCAGGGGGTCGGCCCGTTGATCCAGCGTCTGCAGGCCTTCCAGCGCCTCGCCGCAGAGGCGTTCCGCCATCTTCCTCGATTTCTCCAGGCCCATCAGCGACGGGTAGGTGGGCTTATAAGCGGCCTGGTCCTTGCCCTGGGTCTTGCCCAGTGTCTCGGTGTTTCCCTCGACATCCAGGATGTCATCCCGGACCTGAAACGCGAGGCCGATACATTTGGCGTAGTGATCCATGCCCTGCAGCTGCTCTGCACTCACACCCTGAGCCGGCAGTGTCCCGAGACGCACGCTGGCCCGGATCAGGGCGCCGGTCTTGTGGATGTGCATGTTCTCGAGTTCGGCCAGATTGAGCTCTTTTCCCACCGCTGCCATGTCCAGGGCCTGGCCCCCGGCCATGCCACGGGAGCCGCTGGCGGTGGCCAGGGTCTCGATCATCTCGATCCGGGTCGCTGGGTCCACTCCCATGGTGGTGTCCCGGGCCAGTACCCGGAAGGCCAGGGTCTGCAGGGCGTCGCCGGTGAGGATGGCGGTGGCCTCTCCGAATGCCCGGTGGCAGGTGGGGCGGTTTCGGCGCAGAGCGTCGTCGTCCATCGCCGGCAGATCATCGTGGACCAGGGAGTAGGCGTGCATCAGCTCGACTACAGCGGCGGGTCCATCGAGGCACTCCGGTTCCACCCCGAGCGCCCGCCCGGCCGCGTAGACCAGTACCGGTCGCACCCGCTTGCCACCGCCGAGAGTGCCGTAGCGCATGGCGGCATGCAGCTCCCGGGGTTGAACGGTCTCCGCTGGCAACACCCGCTCGAGGGCAGCCTCGACTCGTGCGCGACAGCTGCTCAGATAAGCGTCGAGTGGACTGCCGGCTTCAGCTTTCACGATCGAACGGTTCCAGTTCGGCGTTGCTGTTTTTTTCCGACAGGAGTTGTATCTTCTGCTCCGCTTTCTGCAGGGACTGCTGACAGATGCGGGTCAGCTCTACCCCGCGTTCGAAGGTCTTGAGGGATTCGTCGAGGGATAGGTCACCCCGCTCCAGGGTCTCCACCAGCGACTCCAGTTCGTTCAGGGACTCTTCGAAGGAGGGGGAGTGTTGCTGTTTCTTGGGCACGGCGCGGCCTCGTGTAAAGTCTGTAGCTTTGATCATTGTAAACGTACCCCAGAGAAACGATCAGGGTCAATCGTTGGCGATGGATTGAATGCCAGGCATGTTAAGATCACAACATTTTTCGTGCTGTGACAGTAGCGCGGTTCAACCCAAACATCCAGAAGGGCAATGAGAAGTTACGACGCATCAGATATCGAGGTATTGAGCGGGCTGGAGCCGGTGCGCAAACGGCCCGGCATGTACACCGACACCAGCCGCCCCAATCACCTGGCCCAGGAGGTGATCGACAACAGCGTGGACGAGGCGGTCGTCGGCCACGCCACGGTGATCGAGGTGACCCTGTTCAAGGACGGTTCCCTGCAGGTGCGGGACGACGGGCGCGGCATGCCGGTGGATATCCACCCTCAGCAGGGGCTGCCGGGGGTGGAGGTGATCCTGACCAAGCTGCATGCAGGCGGCAAGTTCTCCGGCGACAACTACCAGTTCTCCGGCGGGCTGCACGGGGTCGGTGTCTCGGTGGTGAATGCCCTGTCGAAACACCTGGAGGTATGGGTGCGGCGCGGGGGGCAGGAGTTCAACATGGCCTTCGCCGACGGAACCAAGGTCTCCGAACTGGAAACGGTGGGCAAGGTGCGAAAGAACGACACCGGCACTACCCTGCGTTTCTGGCCCAACTCCAGCTATTTCGACAGCCCGAAATTCTCGGTACGACAGCTGCTGCATGTGCTGCGTGCCAAGGCAGTGCTCTGTCCCGGGTTGCAAGTGATCTTCCACGACGAGAACAGTGGTGAGAAGCACGAGTGGCAGTATGAGGAGGGGCTCAAGGATTATCTGCTGGATGCCCTGAATGACGTGGAAATCGTCCCGGACCCCCCCTTTGTCGGCTCCATGGCAGGCCGCAGGGAGGCGGCGGACTGGGCGCTCGTCTGGTTGCCAGAGGGGGGCGAGGCGGTCACGGAGAGCTATGTCAACCTGATCCCCACCGTATTGGGGGGCACCCACGTCAACGGTCTGCGATCCGGTCTGACCGACGCGGTCCGGGAGTTCTGCGAATTCCGCAACCTGCTGCCACGGGGGGTAAAGCTGACCCCGGACGATGTCTGGGGGCGCTGCAGCTATATTCTGTCGGTAAAGCTCGCCGATCCCCAGTTTTCCGGGCAGACCAAGGAGCGTCTCTCATCACGGGAATGTGCCACCTTCGTTTCCGGGGTGGTAAAGGATGCCTTCAGTCTGTGGCTCAATCAGCACACGGAGGCGGGGGAACGGATCGCCGAGCTGGCCATCAATTCCGCCCACGCACGGCTGCGGGCTGGGCGCAAGGTGCAACGCAAGAAGGTGACCCAGGGACCGGCCCTGCCGGGAAAGCTGTCCGACTGTAGTTCGGTCGATCTCCGGCGTTCGGAGCTGTTTCTGGTGGAGGGTGATTCCGCCGGCGGCTCCGTCAAGCAGGCCCGGGACCGGGAGTTTCAGGCGATCATGCCGCTGCGGGGAAAGATACTGAACACCTGGGAGGTGGACCCCTCGGAGGTGCTCGCCTCCCAGGAGGTGCACGACATCGCGGTGGCCATTGGCGTCGACCCGGGAGCGGACGATCTCAGCAAGCTGCGCTTCGGCAAGGTCTGTATTCTGGCGGATGCGGATTCGGACGGGGCCCACATCGCCACTCTCCTGTGCGCCCTGTTCCTGCGCCACTTCCACCGGCTGGTTCAGGAGGGGCACGTCTATGTGGCCATGCCGCCCCTGTATCGGATCGATGTGGGCAAGCAGGTGTTCTATGCCCTGGACGATGCGGAGAAGCAGGGGGTGCTGGACCGGATCGTGGCAGAGAAGCTGAAAGGCAAGGTGAACGTTCAGCGCTTCAAGGGACTGGGGGAGATGAACCCGGCCCAGCTGCGGGTGACCACCATCGACCCGGATACCCGGCGTCTGGTTCAGCTGACCATCGACCCGGATGACGATACCAACCGCCTGATGGACATGCTGCTGGCAAAGAAACGGGCCGCCGACCGCAAGCAGTGGCTGCAGGAGAAGGGAAATCTGGCGGATGTTTGAAAGATGTGGAACTGAAACAACTTCTCGATAAACTGGCTCCAACGCTCTGCGTCACCGGTGAGCTGGGGGAGCCAGGCATGGGCCGGCACCGCTTTGGTGAGCGGAACACGTCACTTTATAGCTGTTGATGGCAGGCTTTTTACTCGGCCTGTTTCGGGGCGCAGAGCGCCCGGCTGATGGTTCCCACGCAGAGCGTGGGAACCAGGGATAAGGTATTCTAAATGAAAAGAAAGAACCGGCTGTTGCCGGCCGTCCTGATCCTTGGGTTCCTGCTGCTGGCGGTCGATCTCCTCGCGGCACCGCGCAAGAGCCCTTTCGACAATCCCAACGAAATCATTCGGGACGATATCGAGGAGACCCCCTGGAAAGAGGGCGAGAGCGATCTCCCGCCCTACCCTAAGGAGGGGAACCTGCTGGAGTTCGAAGTGGCTGAGCCCCGGTCACGGTTCCAGTATTTCGTGGATTCCGCCTCCATCTCAGTGGGTGAGGATGACACCCTGGTGCGCTACACCCTGGTGATCCGTTCCCATAACGGTCACGATAATGTCCTGTACGAGGCGATGAACTGCACCCAGCGCCAGTACAAGACATTCGCCTACGGGGCCCGGGGTAAAAAGTTCAAGATGATGCGCAAGCCGCGCTGGCGTGCAATCATGGATACCCGTAACAACCGTTACCGGAGGGATCTGTGGGAGTTCTATCTGTGTGATTTCGACACCCGCAAGAGCCTGACCCGGGATCAGATACTCGATGCCTTCCGTTATGAACGGGAAGATCGGAAGGACAAGGGTTTTTTTCGGTGAAAACAGCAGGGCCTGTAGGCGGTTTCAGCCTGAACGGGCGGCGGCGAGGCTGCCGATCCAGGGCAGGATAGGCTTCGATCTATTCCGCGTGGGCACAAAAAACGTGCCCACCCTTCTATGAGGCCGCTAACCTCTGACTTTAGAAAAAAACATCATGACCGACGGAATCGAGCAGAGTCTGGACGGCATCGAGCGGATGCCTCTGAAGGAGTTTACCGAGAAGGCGTACCTGGACTACTCCATGTACGTGATCCTCGATCGGGCGCTGCCCCACATCGGGGATGGCCTGAAGCCGGTGCAGCGGCGCATCGTCTATGCCATGTCCGAGCTGGGGCTCTCTGCCGTCTCCAAGCACAAGAAGTCGGCCCGCACCGTGGGCGACGTGCTGGGCAAGTTCCACCCCCATGGCGATAGCGCCTGTTACGAGGCGATGGTGCTGATGGCTCAGCCCTTCTCCTACCGTTATCCACTGATCGATGGCCAGGGCAACTGGGGTTCCCAGGACGATCCAAAGTCGTTCGCGGCCATGCGTTACACCGAGGCGCGGCTGACACCCTATGCCCAGGTGCTGCTCTCCGAGCTGGGCCAGGGGACCGTGGAGTGGGGGCCCAATTTCGACGGTACCCTGAAGGAGCCGCTGGTACTGCCCGCCCGTCTTCCCAATCTGCTGCTGAACGGAACCACCGGGATCGCCGTGGGTATGGCGACCGACATCCCCCCCCATAACCTGCGCGAGGTGGCGAGCGCCTGCATCCGCCTGCTGGAGAGCCCGAAAACCACCCTGGAACAACTGTGTGAGCATATCCAGGGGCCGGATTACCCCACCGAGGCGGAGATCATTACCCCGAAGGAGGATCTGTTCAATATCTACCGGAGCGGAGGCGGGAGTATCCGGATGCGGGCCAGATACCTGCGGGAACACGGGGATATTATCGTCACCGCCCTGCCGCACCAGGTCTCCGGGGCCAAGATTCTGGAGCAGATCGCCCACCAGATGCAGGCAAAGAAACTGCCCATGGTGGAGGATCTGCGGGACGAGTCGGACCACGAGAACCCGACCCGCCTGGTGATCGTGCTCCGTTCCAACCGGGTGGATGTGGAGCGGTTGATGTCCCATCTGTTTGCCACCACCGATCTGGAGCGCAGCTACCGGGTCAATCTCAATATCATCGGCCTCGACGGCCGGCCCCAGGTCAAGAACCTGTTGGAACTGCTGCGGGAGTGGTTGGAGTTCCGTTATGAGACGGTGCGCCGGCGGCTGGAACACCGGCTGGGCAAGGTGCGAGAGCGGCTGCACCTGCTGGATGGCCTGCTGATCGCCTTCCTCAATATCGATGAAGTAATCCGCATCATCCGCACCGAGGACGAACCCCGGCCGGTGCTGATGACACGCTTCGGCCTGACCGAGGTCCAGGCGGATTATGTGCTCGATACCAAACTGCGCCAGCTGGCCCGGTTGGAGGAGATGCGGATCCGGACGGAACAGGATGAGCTTGCCAAAGAGCGCGAGTGGCTGGAGAAGACCCTCGGCTCCCGGCAGCGGATGAAGACCCTGATCCGGAAAGAGATCCTGGCGGATGCGGAGAAGTACGGGGACGAGCGCCGTTCCCCGATCGTCGACCGGGTGCCGGCCGAGGCATTCGACGAGACCGAACTCACCCCGTCCGAACCGGTGACCGTGATCCTCTCGGAGAAGGGGTGGGCACGCACCGCCAAGGGACACGACATCGACCCGGAAGGGTTGAACTACAAGTCCGGTGACTGCTTCCTGGATGCGGCCCGGTTGCGCAGCAATCAGCCGGTGGTGTTTCTCGACTCCAGTGGTCGCAGCTACTCGATCCAGGCGCATACGCTGCCGTCGGCCCGAAGCCAGGGCGAGCCCCTCACGGGGCGGCTGTCACCGCCGGGTGGTGCCCGCTTCATTGCGGTGCTCGCTGGAGAGCTGAGCCAGTGGTACCTGATGGCCTCGGATGCGGGCTACGGGTTTATTGTGCAGCTGAAGGATCTGTTCGCCAAGAACAAGGCGGGCAAGGCCCTGATCACTCTGCCTAAGGGGGCCCGGGTGATGCGGCCGGCAGCGGTTGCGGACCCGGCCACGGACCGGGTGGTGGCAATCACCAACGAGGGCCGGATGCTGGTGTTTCCGGTCTTCGAGCTGCCCGCCATGAGCCGGGGCAAAGGCAACAAGATCATCTCCATCCCGGCCAGACGGGTACAGTCCCGGGAAGAGTTCGTGGTGGCCATCGCCTGTGTGCCGCAGGGTGGCCGCTTGATGGCCTTCTCGGGCAAGCGCCACATCGCCCTCAAGCCCTCCGACCTGGACCACTACCAGGGCGAACGGGGCCGCCGGGGCAACAAGTTGCCGCGCGGGTTCCAGCGAGTGGATGGCGTAAAGGTGGAGTAGGGAGCAGAGCCCGGTACTACCTAGGTACTATTAAAGTCAGGATTGACAGTTGTTCAGTGTGTTGTAAATACCCAGGAGGTAACCACCGACCACTTCGCCACTCAACACCTTGGGAACGCCATTACTCAGTTTTCCACCTGTCTTTGCGATGAACTGTTTGACCTTGGGCATCTGGCAGAAATGCATCGGACGGTAGACTTGGAGAGGATAGCCATAGGGCATCCGTGGAGTGTTGTCTAAGATGTCTCCCATTTTTTTTGCGAGGGTGAGTTCAGTCTGGAATTCGGCAACATAATTACCGACCATCTCTTCGATTCTTGCTTGATACGACACTGCGTAAAACCCACTGGCTCTATTATGAAAGGCTTTTTGAACACCCGCTGCAAAGTATAACAAAAAAATCAGCAGGGGA
>JAUXBK010000185.1 GCA_030619405.1 Sedimenticola sp.
CAGGGCATCGTCCAGCTTGCTCTCGGTCTGCTCTGCCCGGCGCATCAGGCGTACCGCGATCAGATCGACCAGCCGGTAGGCGGCCCAGACGCTGGAGATACTGGCCAGGAATTTCACCGCCACCAGCAGCACCAGCATGGCGCTCTCCGGCAGACCCAGCAGATTGATACCCAGCCACCAGATGATCGCCATCGCCATCAGCCCGAGGGGGCGCAGGATCTGGTCCGATATCTTTTGGTACTCGGGCTCAGGGGTACGCCGCTTCCAGTGCCTGACCAGGGTCCGAAGGATGAATGAGACCAGCCGGTCGGCCGCCACACCAGTCAGCACGATGATAAACAGGGCGATCCAGCGCCAGTTCTCCAGCAGCAGTGGGGCCTGCTTGAGGCTGGGAGGCAGGCTCTGCCGGAAACGGATGTGCCACGGCAGAAAGTCGCGATCTTTGTCGGTACCCTTGACCCGCTCTTGCGCCGACAGTTCGTCCAGCACCAGCGGCAGTTTCTTTACCGTCTCCCGGTCGAACAGCCAGCGGCCATCCTTGACCCGCGAGATCTGCACCGCTCCGTTGTTGTAGGCATGGAACAGATAAGGCTTACCTCCGGTGCGATCAGGAATCTTTTCGAGATCGATCACCCGGGTGCGGTCCAGAACCTCCAGCAGCATCCAGGCCAGGTCACTCCCCCGTTCTTTGCGGACCAGGGGATTGATTTCCGAAAGATCCAGCGTGGCGGCCGCATCCCCGATGCGATCCGGCATACCACGCTTGATATCGTTCATGGCATGCAGAAAGCTCCCCATGGTGGCGCGGGGGCTGTTGAGGGTTTCCGGTACCTGGGGGAGTTCTGCCGGCTTCCCGTCCCCGGCAGCGCCGGCGGCTGGAAGCCAGAGGGCAAACAGGATGCTGCAGAGGGCGAGCAGAAATAGCTTTCTGTTCATGGGGAGTCTCATAAATAGCGAGTAACCGTTCACGGGATCAGAAGACAGTAAGCCGCGGATTAACGCGGATCAAACACGGATTGATTCGATATAGTTACGGAGTTTCAAACACGCAGGATACGCCGCTCGGCAAAGCTGTCGATTGTAACGCGGAGAGGTGCTCAGCGAGATGCGCTGCGGGCAACCGTGGACGACTCTGAGAAACGCTCTCGTATCTCCAGGAACTGTTCCAGGTTCTCCATCATCAGGCTCACCAGCTGTGGATCGAACTGGCTGCCACTCTGTCCCTGGATATACTCCAGCACCTCATTGAGGGGCCAGGCCCGTTTGTAACAGCGATCGCTCCCCAGCGCATCGAATACATCGGCCAGCGCCGTGATCCGCCCATAGATATGAATATCATCCTGCAACTGTCCGGCGGGGTAACCGCTGCCGTCCCACTTCTCGTGGTGGGTGAGGGCGATGATCGCACCGATATCCATCAGCACCAGGCCCGACCCCTTGAGGATCTCATGACCGCGCATGGCATGGGTCTTCATCACCTCCCACTCGCCCGGGTCCAGCTTTCCCGGCTTGTTGAGGATCGCATCCGGGATGCCGATTTTACCGATGTCGTGCAGCGGTGAGGCGTACTTGATCAGGATCGACTCTTCATTGGAGAGGCCGATCAGCCGTGCCAGCAGATCCGAGTAATAGGCCACCCGCTTGACGTGGAAACCGGTCTCGTGGGAGCGGGATTCCACCACCTCACCCAGGCGGTAGATCATCTCCCGCTGACTGTCATCGATCAACTCATTGAGCTGGATGTTCTCCAGGATGACGATCAGATTCTCGGTGAAGATATCGAGCAGTTGGGTATCGAGTTCAGACAGGGGGTGCTCGACTTCTGCATAGAACAGCAGGGTGATGCTCTTGCTGGAGCAGTACATCACCAGCTGGTTGTCTCTGAACACATTCTCCCGGCGATGGACCGCTTCCGTGACGACACCCTGTTTCTTTTCCGGCATCCGTTCCAGCTCGATGTGCTCCACCACCCCCAGGGCATGGGTGGAAGAGATCATCTCCAGCTGGGTCTCCTTCAGTCGGAAGGCGCTGGTCTCACAGGAGAATACCGCCGTATCGTCCAGATTCAGCAGGGCGATCAGCTGCCGCAGGGTGACGTTCACGAAACTGTTGAGCTCCTGCCGGGAAGAGATGCCTCGAGAGGCCCGGATCAGCTTCTCCAGCCCCTTCTTGCTCTTCTGCAGCGTGACGATGTCCCGATAGGCGCGAAGCCCGGCGTAGACCAGGGTGGAAAGCTTCGAGGTGGTCAGCTCGGTCTTGTTCTTGTAGTCATTGATATCGTAGTCCCGGATCACCTGCTGCTCCGGGGCCTGACCGGGCTGCCCGGTACGCAGCACGATACGCACCGCCGTGTTGCCGACCTCCTCCCGGATATATCTGACCAGTTCCAGTCCGGCGTGTTCGCTCTCCATCACCACATCCAGCAGGATCATGGCGATGTCTGGCGTGGTCTCGACCACGTGCATCGCCTCTTCTGCGGAGTAACTATGGATGAATTCCAGCCCCCGGCCCTCAAAATCGAATCGTTTGAGTGCCAATCGGGTAACGGTGTGAACATCCTTCTCGTCATCGACGATCAGTATCTTCCAGGGCCTCCCCATGCCTTTATTGTAAGTATGACGGGCATTCCCGAGAGACAGCGGTTCATTCATTTCTGACAGGCTCCCCTACCTGTTTCACAGGACCGAATCATTTTATTCCTGAAAATGTGGATGATTACACAAAGTTGAAACAATTTCTCATTTACTCTTGATTTAACTCTCAAAAATCCGTATCACTTCCGGCGCCTGCGCCATCACCTGGCCGCACTGTTCCTGCAGACTCTCTCTCCCCAGACCGCAGCTGTCCAGAGCACAGGGGTCGATCAACTCCAGGCGCCCCATCCCCTCCTTCAGCTCCGGCAAGGCAATGGCATCGGCGATACGCACGGCGATATACAGCCGTGTGGCAGCCAGTTCGTCCACCCGTGAAAACCGGGGATCGTGCTGATGGCTGACGCTGTCACTCAGCAGCTCCGGCAATCCCCAGCTCTCCATCAGCGCTCCACCCACGTCGGCATAGGTAAACCCCAACAGGGCACTCTCATCACCCGGCAGGTAGTCGAACCCGGCGTGACTGCTGTCCAGCTCCCGCAGCCGCGGCATCTGCTCCACCACCACCAACTTTCCGATGTTGCTCAACAGACCGGCCACGAACAGCAGCTCGCCCATACCCAGCTGGCCCATCCTGCCCAGCAGGCGGGCAGCGAGTGCCGCGTAAACGCTCTGTTTCCAGAACTGGCGCATATCGACCATTTCACCACCAACGCCGTTGAAGACACCAACCGCCGCTGTCGCCAGCGCCAGGTTGTTCAGTTCGTTGGTGCCAATCAGCGTGATGGCCTGATTGACCGTGCTGACGCGGGACCTGAACCCGTACAGGGCGCTATTGGCCAGCTGCAGCACCCGCGCTGTCAGCGCCGGGTCATTGGAGATGAGGCGGGCGATTTCAACAGCCGAGCTGTTGGAGTCTGCAACCAACTCCCGCAACCGCAGACAGATGTCCGGCAGCGTGTAGAGCTTTCCGGCCTGGGCCACCAGCATCCCGAAATCTACCCGGCCCCGCTCAGCGAACGGTTCCGGTCCTGCCTTCAAACCCTGTTGCAGCGCCAATGCCTTCTCCCTGCCCGATATTAATGTGTAGACACAGAGTGCTAGCGGCAACCACGGCTGTTTTCTTTACCGAAACAGCCTGCAATCCGAGGGTTCTAGGTTTTGTATGCGTTCACGAATAAAAAAGCAGCCGCGGATTAACGCGGATATTGTTATGGATGTGATACACGAAGGCAGCACGAAATCTAGCTTTTCAGTTTCCGCGTGGGCACAAAAAACGTGCCCACCCTACCGTAGGGTGGGCATGCCTTTTATGCTCACCATTGACCTAATCAAGAGATCTATTATCAGTTATGGTCAGCTTATAAAGTCTGAATCAACCCGTGTTTGATCCGCGCTAATCCGCGGCTAAGTATCTTTATTATCCCGAGAATGGATACCGGGTTTTGACCGTCCGGAAACGACAAAGCCCCCGCCAGGGCAGGGGCTTTATCCGTTCTACTCATATCGGTATCAGGCCGCCGATGCGGTGGGCTCTCCTTTGCTGAAGGTGAGCCCGTCACCGGCCACATCCACCCGGATCACATCGCCACTGGCGAAGTGCCCCGACAGGATCTCCTGAGCCAGCGGGTTCTCCAGCTGTTGCTGAATTGCCCGCTTCAAAGGCCGAGCGCCATACACCGGGTCGAAGCCGGCCTCGCCGAGCCGGTCCAGCGCGGCCTGGGTGATATCGAGACCGATATCCCGATCCGCCAGGCGTTGACGCAGATAACCAATCTGGATCACGGTAATGGCCCGGATCTGCTCTCTCCCCAGGGGATGGAATACCACCGTCTCATCCACCCGGTTGATGAACTCGGGCCGGAAATGCTGTCCGACCACCTCCATCACCGCGATCTTCATCGCCTCGTAGTCACCCGTGCCCACCATCTCCTGGATCATCTGTGAACCCAGGTTTGAGGTCATCACGATTACCGTGTTGCGAAAATCGACCGTCCGACCCTGCCCATCCGTGAGACGGCCGTCGTCCAGCACCTGCAGCAGCACGTTGAATACGTCCGGGTGGGCCTTCTCCACCTCATCCATCAGGATCACGCTGTAGGGACGGCGCCGCACCAGCTCAGTGAGATAGCCGCCCTCCTCGTAACCCACATAGCCCGGGGGGGCACCGATCAACCGGGCCACGGAGTGCTTCTCCATGAACTCGGACATATCGATCCGCACCATCGCCTCCTCGGTGTCGAACAGGAACTCAGCCAGCGCCTTGCACAGCTCGGTCTTGCCCACACCGGTCGGACCGAGGAACAGGAACGAGCCATTGGGCCGGTTGGGATCGGCCAGTCCGGCACGGGAACGTCGGATCGCATTGGCGACGGCACCCACCGCCTCCTCCTGCCCGACCACCCGCCTGGAGAGCGCCTGTTCCACCTTCAGCAGTTCCTCCTTCTCGCCTTCCAGCATCTTGGCCACCGGGATGCCGGTCCATTTGGAGACGATGCCGGCGATCTCTTCGTCAGTCACCTTGTTTCGCAGCAGCGTCATCTCCTGCATCTCGGCCTGGGCCGCCATCTCGAGCTGCTTCTCCAGCTCCGGGATACGGCCGTACTGCAGCTCTGACATCCGTTGCAGATCACTGGCACGACGTGCGGTCTCCATCTCCTGACGGGCCCGCTCCAGCTCCTCCTTGATATGGGTGGCACCCTGCAGCGCCGCCTTCTCCGACTTCCACACCTCTTCCATGTCGGAGAATTCACGCTCCAGCTTGACGATCTCCGACTCCAGATCGGCCAGACGCTTCCTGGAGGCCTCGTCGGACTCCTTCTTC
>JAUXBK010000038.1 GCA_030619405.1 Sedimenticola sp.
ATGCCTCCGTCTTCTGCGTTGTGCCAAGGGTTACATACAACGAGTATGCGCCCCTTGGCACGCCTTGAATACGAAGCCCTATCCGGCGCAATTCTGGCATATTAATTTCTTCCGGTTGCCTGATCACCAGCGCATGCGGGAGAACAGTACGCCACCGGCCGACACCAGCAGCACCAGCGGCACCAGGGCGACCAGCAACGGGGGAAACCCCAGCAGCATCCCGCTGGTGTAAATGATCCGGGTGCCCAGGTAAAACAGGATACCGGCAACGGCGCCCGCCGTGACACGGCGTGCGAACGCCTGATTACGCCGGGGATCCGCCCCAAAACAGGCCGGGATCGCCAGCAAGGCCATGATGCCGGCGGCCAGCGGCCGGGTGATCCGCTGCCAGAAGGCCAGCTGAAAGCGTCCGGCACGCTGCCCGGTGGCTTGCAGATGAGCGGCATAACGATAGAGGCCGGTAACGGACATGGCGGCGGTGGAGAAAGAGAGCAGCGGAAGTTCATCCCTGGACCAGAAATCTCCCATCTCGAGCCGTTCCTGGTGTCGGGTAACCAGCCGGCCATCGAGCAATTGCTTCCGCCACACGTCGATCAGTGTCCACTCCCTGCTTCCCTTTACCTCTGCGTGGCTGGCGTGGATGGAGAGCCTTAGTCTCCCGTCCGGCTCGAACTGGTAGAGGTCGATACCCTCCGGTATGTAACCGTCGCGCAACCCTCGCACGTTGAAAAAACGCCGCCGGTCGTTCGACCAGAGTCCTCGGCCTGCCAGCAGATTCCCGCTGCCGTTGCGGGCCAGCATCCGCTGGGTCTCCGCCCGCAGATAGAGCGGAGCGGAGACGTACTCGGAGGAGAGCCCCAGCGACAGCACCAGCAGCGCGGCCGCCATGGCAACCGACCGGGTGAAGCGGGCGGGTGTCACACCGGCCGCCTGCATCGCCATCAGTTCATTGTTCCTGGCCATGGATGCCAGGGCGATCAGGCTGCCCAGCAGGGCAATGACCGGTGCAAGATCCAGCGCCCGCCGGGGCACGGTAAGCAGGACGAACATCAGCGCATCCGTTACCTGGTAGCTGTTGTCGACATGGTCCAGCTCCACCACCAGGGCGAACAGGCTGAACACGGAGACCACCACCAGCAGCACCAGCACCCACCCCTTCATCAGAGCAGCAGCAACATAACGGTCCAGGCGACTCATATCAGCCGAACCGGTTCCAGCGAGGCGCAGAGAGCAGAACCATCAGCAGGAGCAGGAGAAACAGGTATGCCCACCAGATACCGGGGACCGGCCCGACAAACCCCTGCTCCACCAGATTACGCGCCAGCAACGCCAGATTGAACAGCAATACGTAGATCGATATTGCAATGAAATAGCCCCCGAAACGGCTGCGCCTGGGGGTATGTCGGCTCAAAGGCACGGCCAGGGCCGCCAGCAGCAGCGTGGCCAGGGGCGTCGACAGTCGCCATTGAAATTCTGCAACGTCCCTGCGCCTCTCCGACCGGGCCAGCCGGAATATCGGTTCGGCCTTGCGTTTGTAACCGGTGTCAGCGGGTGTGCGCTCCAGGTTGATAGCCAGCCGATTGAATCGGAGCAGGGAATCTTTGTCACCCTCCCTGTCCAACAGGTACGAGTATCCGTCATGGAAACTCATCACCAGTCCCGTACCTGTTTCAGAGCGGAACAGCCGCGCCTCTCTGGCATAGATCACATTGGCTCCGTCACTCCGATCCCTTTGCATGAAGAGATCGAACAGCCTCCCTTCCACGGCGACCACACGCTGCGCAAACAACACATAACTCCCGTTTTGTAACTCCAGGAACCGGCGCGCCTCCAGCCTGCCGATATCGAGCGCCGCCACCGCATCCGCCTCAATCCTGTAGCTCTCCCGGTAGGCCCAGGGTCGCCCGAACAGGGAGATCAGGCCAACCAATAGCGCAATGAAAAATGCAACCTTGAGAACCGCGGTCAAAATACGCAGTTCACTGATGCCCGTCGCATGCAGGGCCACCATCTCGGAATCACCCACCAGCCTCCCCATGGCAGAGAGAACGGAGAGATAGAGTGCTGTTGGAAGAATTATCTCCAGACTCACGATGGATTTCAGGAAAATCAACTGCAGTGCCGTCGTCAGCGGCAACAGCCCCTTCTCCACCTCCGCCAGCTGCATGATCGAGCTGTAACCAACGAACACGATGAACAGCAGTCCGGTGCCAACGGCAAACGGCCGGGCTATCTCCGCGGCGATGTAACGATCGATGATCAAGGTGGCTCCTGATGTCCAGAATGTAGTAACCGTTCACGGGATCATAAAGAGATTTAGCCGCGGATTAACGCGGATCAAACACGGATTGATTTGAGAACACAAACCTTTTGAACTCTACGTATTGAGTACCGAAACTGATTGTCTGCTCGACCTTCACTCCAATATCCTTCGCGTATCAAAACCATCACTGTATCCGTGTCTGATCCGCGTTAATCCGCGGCTAATTTTTTTATCTTATTCTAGCTTCTAGCTTCTAGCTTCTATTTTCTAACTTCTGTCTTCTTCCTTTTTCCACCATAACAAGTCCCATACCTCACTGACACTAGACATCCGGGGTTGATTCACAAAGCGAATATTCGACGCTATCCTGCGCCGCATTCACCGTATCAACGGTTGGGCTGCAAGAGAGATCCAATTTATGCGAAGGCTTGTGATCGATGGAAAAACCATTCATGACAACGGTAGCTGCTATGTGATTGCCGAGATCGGGCATAATCATCAGGGGAGTCTCGAGACGGCCAAACAGATGTTTCTGGCGGCTAGAGAGTCTGGTGCGAATGCGGTAAAGCTGCAGAAAAGGGACAACAGGGAACTGTTCACCCGTGCCGCTTACGACAAACCATACGACAACCCCAACAGCTATGGAGAAACTTACGGCGAGCATCGTGAGTTTCTCGAGTTCGGCTGGGAAGAGTACCGGGAGCTGCTGGAGTATGCGAACGAAATCGGCGTCACCATGCTGGCGACCGCTTTCGATTTCTCCAGTGCGGACTTTCTTCAACGGCTGGGTATTCCGGCATTCAAGGTGGCGTCTGGCGACCTCAGGAACATCCCCCTGCTGACCCACATCGCCGCGCTCGGAAAACCGATGATCATCAGTACCGGCGGCGCCACTATGGACGACGTAAACCGCGCCTATGATGCGATCATGCCGATCAACCAGCAACTCTGTGTCCTGCAGTGCACTGCAGGTTATCCCGCCGCTTTCGATGAACTTAACCTGCAGGTGATCCCATCCTATCGGCAACGGTTTCCCAGAATAACCGTTGGCCTCTCGTCACATGACAACGGCATAGCGATGGCCGTTGCCGCTTATATGCTGGGTGCGCGGGTGATCGAGAAACACTTCACCTTGAATCACACCTGGAAGGGAACCGACCATGCCTTTTCCCTGGAGCCCGAAGGATTCCGCAAGATGGTCCGCGATCTCGCCAGACTGGAGGTGGCCATTGGGGACGGCGTCAAAAGGATCTACCCGTCGGAACAGACGCCTATCACAAAAATGGGCAAGAAACTGGTGGCCGTCCGTGACCTGCCTCCCGGATACACCCTTCGACGCGCGGATATCGCAGTCAAATCCCCAGGTGATGGTTTGCAGCCTTACGAGATGGACAAGGTCATCGGCCGAGTCACCCGTCAGGCGATGAAACAGGACCAGGATATCAGCTACGAATTACTGAACGGCACCGAGCAGTGGCCCCATGATGAAAAACTTGTTCAGTTTGGAGGGTGAAACCGCAGTCGTCACCGGAGCCCTGGGAAAACTGGGACCGGTCTGGATCGAGGCCCTGCTCGATGCAGGTGCCTCGGTGTTCGCCATCGATCTTCCGGCCACCCGGTTATCCGAGCCGTTTCGTAAACTGGAATCACTTCACGGGAAAATGCGCCTCACCCTCGGCCGAGCCGATGTAACGGACCGGGAGAGCATGGAGATTGCCTGCCGGGCGTGCATCGAGCATTACGGTGTGCCCGGAATCCTGGTCAACAATGCCGGCATCGACTCCCCCCCTGGCAGTAACGGAGCGGGCCATCGGCTCGAACAGATACCGTTTGCGGCGGGCCGGGAGATACTGGAGGTGAACACCCTTGGGATGTTCCTCACCACCCAGATTTTCGGCACGCCCATGCTGTCCACGGGAAAGGGGTCGATCATCAACATCGGCTCACTGTATGCCGGTGTCTCGCCGGACGGGCGGTTCTACGATCACATCGAGAGCGACCCCCCTTTTCTCAAGCCGCCGATGTACGGAGCATCGAAGGCAGCGGTAGTCAATCTGACCCGTTACCTGGCCACGCTCTGGGCGAGTCGCGGCGTGCGTGTCAATACCCTCTCTCCCGGGGGGGTGCTCGGCGGGCAGGACAGCGCGTTCAAGCGCAAATTCTGCGAGCGGGTGCCCATGGGCAGGATGGCGGTCGCTGAAGACCTGTTCGGGCCGCTGCTGTTTCTGGCGTCCAGCGCATCCGCCTATCTGACCGGAACCGAACTGGTCGTGGACGGCGGCTTTACCGCCTGGTGAGAAATGCTGGAGAAAGAACCACGGTGTGCGTTCACGAACAAAACAATCGCCACGGATTGACGCGGATTAAACACGGATACTGTTATGGCTTTAATACGAGAAAGCATCACGAAATCCGTTATTGAGGCAGTTTTTGAAAGCTGCCCGGGACGAAGATCGGGTTGCCAATCAACTTCGGTGCCCGGAAAGCAGCGTTTAAAAGACTTATGTCATCAAATCAATCCGTATTTTATCTGCGTTAATCCGCGGCAAATAAACATGCTCCTTGCCCCCCCTGTGTAACGACTAAGAACTATGACTGACAACCTGATACCCGAAGTCATCCCCAACTGGGTGAACGGCAGCGAGTGCCTGGCCGACAGTGGCGCTACCATCGACAAAATCTCACCCGTGGACGGCCGGCGTATCTGCGGGCTGGCGCGTTCTGGTGCGAACGACGTGAGAAAAGCAGTGGCAGCAGCTCGAGCCGCCCAACCGGCCTGGGCCGGGCTCACCCCGGTGGAGCGGGGTGAACTGCTCTACCGTATCACCCGGTTGATGCGCGAAGAGCAGAAGCAGATTGCCGGCATCATCGCGGCGGAGACCGGCATGGCCCTCAGCGCCGCACTGGGTGAGGCCGGTGCAGCCATTGCCCAGGGCGAATTCATGGCCGGCGAGGGACGCAGGCTCTACGGCCACAGCACCACCAGCGCGGTACAGGATAAATATGCAGTAACGGTACGCCAGCCGATCGGTGTTGCCGGTCTCATCATCGCGGCCAACACCCCGATCGCCAATATCGCCTGGAAGGTGTTCCCGGCGCTGATCTGCGGCAACGCCGCGGTGCTGAAGGCGGCCGAAGACACCCCGGCCACCGCCTGGTATTTCGGGGGTATCGCTCACCGGGCCGGATTACCAAAAGGTGTGCTGAACGTCATCCAGGGAGCGGGCGACGAAGCCGGTGCGGCCCTGGTGGAAAATCCGGAAGTGGGCGTCATAAGCTTTACCGGATCCACTGCCGTGGGGCGCCGCATCGCAGCCGTTGCCGGTGAACGGCTGGCAAGGGTCTCCCTGGAACTGGGAGGGAAGAACCCGCTGGTGGTGTGTGATGACGCAGACCTGGAGCGTGCAGTCGAATGGACGCTCCTCTCTGCCTTCAGTAACGCCGGCCAGCGCTGTGCGGCCGCCAGCCGCATCCTGGTCTTCGAAAGTGTCTACGACCGGTTTCGTGAACGGCTGATCAGGGGCGCTGAAGGGTTGAACATCGGACCCAGTGACCAGGATGATTACGGCCCGGTGATCAACCGGCGGCAGCTGAAGAAGATGCTCGCCGTCGTGGAGCGGGCGAAGGGGAAAGGTGCGACCGTACTGACCGGCGGTCACCGTCTGACGGACGCGGCGCATGCCGCCGGCTGCTACCTCGCACCCACCGTGATCGAGGGGGCTGGCCCACAGGACGAGATCTCCACCACCGAGCTGTTCGGCCCGGTCGCCTGCCTGTATCGGGTAGAGGGGTTCGCCGCGGCACTGCAACTGGCGAACGCATCTCCCTATGGCCTGACCGCCTGCATCCATACCCGCAGCATTCACCGCGCCACCGAGTTCACCCAAAAGGTTCAGGCGGGTGTGGCCGTGATCAATGCCGGCACCTATGGCAGTGAGCCCCACATGCCATTCGGCGGTTTCAAGCAATCCGGTAATGGCACCCGGGAACCGGGCACCGAGGCACTGAGTGTCTACTCAGAGCTGAAGGCCATCTACACCAATATCGACAGGGGAGCGCTCTGATGGGGCAGAAACAACCAGACATCGTTGCCCTTATTCCGGCCCGGTCCGGGTCGAAACGGGTACCGGGGAAGAATATACGCAGGCTCTCCGGCCATCCACTGCTCGGGTACACCATCACCGCCGCCCTGAAGAGCGGGATATTCAGTGACGTCGTCGTGTCGACGGACTCCCCTCGCTACCGGGATATCGCTTTGTACTATGGGGCGGAAGTGCCTTCTCTGCGACCGGTACCATTGAGCGGTGACCGATCCCCCGACATCGACTGGGTCTTCCATACCCTCCAGCAACTGCAGCGTGACGACCAAAACCCTGACTGTTTTTCCATTCTCCGCCCGACCAGCCCGTTCCGCAGCGCCGGAACGATCCGGCGGGCCTGGCAGCAATTTCTCTCCGCAGAGGGTATCGACTCGCTGCGGGCAGTAGAGAAGTGCAGGCAGCACCCGGGAAAGATGTGGGTGGTACAGGGAAACAGCATGACCCCCCTGTTGCCATTCTCCTTCAGGGGTGGGCAACCCTGGCACTCCAGTCAGTACCCCTCCCTCCCGGAGGTGTACATCCAGAACGCCAGCCTGGAGATCGCCTGGAGCCGGGTGGTATTCGATCGAAACAACATTTCCGGCGAACGGCTGATGCCGTTTCTCACCACCGGACACGAAGGCTTCGACCTGAACAGCGAATACGACTGGGGCCTTGCGGAACGCCTTGCGGTAAGCGGTGCTGCCCAGCTTCCATCCATCTCCCTACCTCCCTACATTTCAGAAAGGTCCATCGAACAATGTTAGATATCAGACTCATCAAGGAAAGCGAATTTCTACGTGTGTGCGAGGCCAGGCTGGATCAGCACGACAGGCTCGCGCTGATCTCCGATATGTGCCGCGCCAATACCCTGGCCAGTGTCATGCGCGCCGGCTCGGGACACCTTGGCTCCAGCCTGAGCTCCATCGACATCGTCACCTTTCTCTATTACTCGGAGATGAATACGCCCGAGCTTGGGTTCACCCACCCCGACCGGGATATCTATTTCTCGTCCAAGGGGCACGATGCACCCGCGTTCTACGCGGTCCTTTACTCGCTGGGGATCATTCCTGCCGATCAGTTCATGCGGCTGAGAAAGCTGGGCGGTACCCACGGGCATCCCGACCTGGGGACCGAAGGGGTCGAGGCCAACACCGGTTCTCTCGGCATGGGAATATCCAAGGCCAAGGGAATGGCGATAGCAAAGCATCTGAGCAGTGCCGGGGGACGGATATTTGTGATGACCGGGGATGGGGAGCTTCAAGAGGGACAGATCTGGGAGTCCCTGCAGACTACCACCCATCAATCGGTCAACAATATAACGGTGATCGTCGATCGTAACCACATTCAGTCGGACAAGTCGGTGGATGAGATCATCGATCTGGGTGACCTGGAGAAAAAGTTCTCAGCCTTCGGCTGGCACGTCGAGCAGTGCGACGGTCACGATTTCTCCCAGCTGAAACAGGCCTTTGACGCGCTTTCCCGGGTAACGGACAAGCCAAAGGTGCTGATCGCCGACACCATCAAAGGGAAAGGGATCTCATTCATGGAAGGCCCGGCCTCCCTGAAAGCAGGGAATGGCCTCTACGGCTGGCATTCCGGCGCCCCGGACAGCGACTCCTTCGACCGGGGATATCGGGAAATCACCGCCCGTATCGACACCCGGTTGGATGAACTTGGACTGGCACCCCTGAGCAGCAAATCGGTCGAAACCCGGGGGAGGAAGCGGGAAACACTGAAAGCCCACGCCGAAAAGGTAGTGGATCATTTCGGAAAAGCTCTGCACAGACTCGGACAGCAGCAGGAGAAAATCGTGGTGCTGGATGCAGATCTCTCCGCCGACTGTGGTCTGCGCCCGTTCGAGCATGCCTTCCCGGAGCGTTTCATCGAGAATGGCATTGCGGAGCAGGATATGGTTTCCACCGCCGGGGGCCTGGCGCTCCAGGGTTATCTCCCGGTCGTAAACTCGTTTGGCGTCTTCCTTGCGTCAAGGGCCAATGAGCAGATCTACAACAACGCCACCGAAGAGACCAGAATCATCTATGTGTGCCACTATGCCGGGCTCATTCCGGCCGGACCCGGAAAGTCCCATCAGAGTATGCGCGACATCTCCCTGTTCGGTGCATTGCCGGAGATCACCATCATCGAACCCGGCAACGGCATCGAAACCGAGCGGGCGCTGGAGTGGTGCGTGAACGAGGCACGACAGAGCTGCATGATCCGGCTGGCTATCTCACCTTCTCCCGTAACCATCCAGCTTCCGGATGACTATCAGTTCATGCCCGGAAAAGGAAATGTTCTTGGAAGCGGGGACGACAGCGTGCTGTTTGCCTATGGGCCGGTGATGCTGAACGAGGCATTAATCGCCCGTCAGCTGCTGATGCAACAGGGGATCTCGCTCAAGGTAGTCGATCTGCCCTGGCTCAATCGGGTCGACACGGCCTGGTTGGAACAGACCGTTGGTGCGATTCCGACCCTGTTCGTCCTGGATAACCACTCCAACTACGGCGGGCTCGGCGATTCGATCCTAAATGCCTGCAACGCCTCCGAAAAGCTGCGTGGAACAGAGGTGGTGAAGTTCGCAGTGAAGGGGCATCCCGTATGCGGCACCCCAACGGAGGTGCTCGCTTACCACGGACTCGATGGCGCCAGCCTGGCATCACGGATCTCCAACAGACTCGTAACAGGCCGATCCAGACTGCGGGAAGTCTTCGTAGTGCCAGGGGTCGGAGTCAAACCGCGCAAGGTGCAGCGGTAATGGCAACAGAGTTAAGGCGGTTTGACTCCGACCCCTTCGATCAATATTCGCCTTACAGGTAATTGAGAATGAACGCGCACAATCCCCTGTTACTGATCCCGGTCGAAAACCAGGTGAGAGAGTTCGATCCAAAACTGCTGCTCGCCTGCGTCGCCGCACAACGCGGGTTTTCCTCCGTGATCGGTTCACGCCGGGAACTGGAATTCAATATCGATAACTTTCCACGCGCTATCTACCTTTCCAAGAGCATGACCATTCGCAGCCTGCTCTTTTTCCGGATCGCCAGGCGTCTTGGCCACAAGATCACCGCCTGGGATGAGGAGGCCCTGGTGCACCTCCCGCCGGAGACCTATTTCTCGAGACGGCTCGATAAAGCGACCATCCGTTATGTAACCCGGCTTTTTGCCTGGGGCCAGGATAATGCTGAATTGTGGCAACATTACCCGAACCTGCCGGCAGAGTTGGAGATCCATCCCATCGGCAATCCCCGCAGTGACATGCTGCGTGCCGAGATACGTGCCTTCTATGAAAAGGACGCCGCTGATCTACGACAGACACATGGCGATTTTATCCTGGTCAATACCAATTTCAATCATGTAAACAGCTTTGGCCCGGACATGAACCTGTTCAACAGTCGGGAAAGATCACTGAAAGGGGCGAAGTTCGGCCGGGCGGCCCGAGGCATGAGTCAGGAGTATGCCGAGGGGTTATGGGAACACAAACACGCCGTATTCAGCAGCTTCCGGGAGATGATCCCGAAACTCGAGCAGTCGTTTCCGGACCACACGATCATCGTCCGGCCACACCCGACAGAAAAGCGTGAGATCTACCACCGTATTGCAGCGCGGTACGAGCGAATGAGAGTAATCAACGAGGGCAATATCGTCCCCTGGCTGATGGCCACCCGGGCCGTCATCCACAACGGCTGCACCACCGGTGTCGAGGCCTACGTCCTGGGCATACCGGCCATCAGCTACCGGGCGGTCGTCGACGAGCGATACGACGATGGTTTCTACCACCTCCCCAATCGCCTGAGCCACCAGTGCTTCGATTTCGATCAGCTCGAAGAGATGCTTCGAAAGATCATGGCGGGCAAACTGGGCGCCGCCAGCGGCGCGGAGCGTCGCATCCTGTACAAGCGATACCTCTCCTCCCAGGAAGGTCCATTGGCGTGTGAGCGGATCATCGATATTCTGGAACAAACACAGAACGACACGGAATCTGAACAGCGGGCAGGCGGTCACCGCTACGAGCGCTGGCTGTTGAGCCGGGGTCTGCGGCTCGCGCGCATGGTGAAGTCCAGAATCCCGGGGTCTCACAACCGCCCTGCGTATCAACGCCACCGCTTTCCCGGTCTGTCGCTGGAAGAGGTCCATTCCAGGGTATCCCGGTTTCAGGCGCTGCTCGGGTACGGAAACCGGCTGAAAGTGGAAAGAGTCTCCAACGTGCTTTTCCGCATCAATGCCTGACCACCGGAAAACACACATGAAACTGGACAAGAGACCACTCATCATCCCGGTGGAGAACCAGGTTCGGGAACTCGACCCGAAACTCCTGCTGGCCTGTGTCGCCGCCAGACGGGGATTTCCGTCGATCATCGGCTCCCATCGGACCATCGACCTGAGGATCGCCTCACTCCCGCGCAGCCTCTACCTGTGCAAGAGCTTTACGGTGATGAACCTGAAGATGTTTCGAATCATCCACAGGCTCGGGCACCAGATCCTCTCCTGGGACGAAGAGGCGCTGATACATCTGCCACCCGATATGTATTTCTCCCGGAGACTCTCCCCGCTCACTCTGAAATATGTGTCACAGCTGTTTGCCTGGGGGTCGGATAACATCGATCTGTGGCGCCGCTACCCGGAGATGCCACCGAGGATACCTATCCATGCAACCGGGAACCCGAGAGGTGACATGCTGCGGCCGGAGCTCCGGCCTTTCTATGAAAAAGAGGCGAAGGAGCTCCGGAACCGTTACGGTGATTTCATCCTCATCAACACCAACTTCAACCACGTCAACGCCTTCTACCCTGCCCAGAATCTGTTCCGGCCCGCAGTCAACGGACAGAAAAAACCGCCGTTCGGCAAGGCGGCGAGAGGCATGAGCGTGGAGTTTGCAGAGCGACTCCACCAGCACAAGCTGGCACTGTTCGGCTATTTCAAGGAGCTGATTCCTGCCCTCGAACGCGCCTTTCCGGGTATCGATATCGTGGTCCGCCCCCACCCCACTGAAAACCCGGCGCTCTACCAGCGTATCGCAGCAGGTTGTGAGCGGGTTCAGGTGACCAACGAAGGCAACGTGGTCCCTTGGCTGATGGCCACCCGGGCGCTGGTGCACAACGGCTGCACTACCGGCGTCGAGGCGTTTGCCATGGGCATCCCGGCCATCAGTTACCGGCCGAGCAGAGACAGGGTGATCGACGAAGGGTTCTATCACCTGGCACACAAACTCAGTCACCAGTGTTTCGACCTGGAGGCACTGAAGCAGCAGCTGCGCGACATCCTAGACGGGCGGCTCGGTGCTGCTACCGGTAGCGAACGGCGGTTTCTGTTGAAACAGTACATGGCGGCACAGGATGGCCCCCTCGCCTGTGAGCGGATCGTGGACGCCCTGGAGGGCTTTAGCGGGGAGATGGTGAAACCACCATCCTCCTCCCTGGCGGCGGGCCACCTCCTCTCCCGGGGGCGACGGGTGGTCAAGTGGGCGAAACAGTATCTGCCGGGCAGTCACGCCCCGCCACGGTTTCACCGGCACCGCTTCCCCGGCATCACCGTAACCGATCTGCGCGAGCGGCTGAACCGGCTGCAGCAGCTCCTGGGTGACGAAACGAAACTGAAGGTGGAGAAGATACACGATCAGGTATTCCGCATCAGTGTCTGAGTTTCAGGACCAATCAGCTTATTTACTGGAGAGAATGATGAAAATCTTGATATTGGGTCTGGGAAAATCCGGGACCACGGCACTCGTCTACAAGATCGCTGCCGGCAAGCCGGGGTGTCGTGCGTTCTCCGGTGGCAAGCCGGGAAAGCATATCGGCAACTACCCGGATGCCGTCTACAAACACACCTACAGCGCCCGCAAGGGAAAGGACTTCGAGCTCTATCGCGAGCACCTGCGCCACGAAAACTATGACCGGAAGATATGGATGGCCCGTGACCCCCGGGATGCCGCGGTCAGCCGGATGCTCTATCGCTGGCACCGGGGATATTTTGGTCACAGGCAGCAGTACCAGGCGCACCTCGACCGGGTCCGTCAGAAAGAGTGGCAGCCCGGTTCGATCTCTTTCTCCGAGATCTGCGGATACTCCGGCCATGATGGTTTTTCCCGTTCCCTGGAGGAAGTGGTGGAGGGGGAACAGAGCCGTTATCGGCAGATGGTCGAGTTCGTCGGCGGGCTTGGAGCGGAGTGGCACCTGTTCACCTTCGAGCAGATGGTGGAGAAACGGTTCGACCACCTGAACCAGTACCTCGGATTCGAGGTCGGGGAGGATACCGAGATCCCGCAGTCGACCGGCAAGGCCAAGGTGATTCGAAAGAAGGCCACCGGCGACTGGCGCCACTGGTTTACCGAACAGGACGTGGGGCTGTTCAGGTCCGCCTACACACCTTATATGGAGCTGATCGGTTATGACACGAATGACTGGGAGCTCGCACCCGAACCGATCATAGAGCCCGAGTTCTCATCACTCTACATGCAGCGCCTTCCGGAGCGGCTGAAGCGGGACACCGCAGCGCGAATCAAAGGGCAGGCATTCCATCTCTTCCGGAGAAAGGCCAGCTGACGCATGGAACGAATCATACTCGGTATAAAGCTTGTCGCCTTCGATTTCGACGGCGTCTTCACCGACAATATGGTGTACGTGCTGCAGGACGGCCGTGAGTCCGTCCGCTGCTCGCGAAGCGACGGGCTGGGACTGGAGAAGCTCCGGCGCCTGGGGATAGCGACAGCCATCATCTCCACCGAGACCAACCCGGTGGTGTCGGCCCGTGCCGACAAACTGAAGGTGCGCTGTATCCAGGGTTGCGAAGACAAACTGGCAGCCTTGGAGGCGTTGACCCGCACCGGCGATTTCGGCCTGGAGGCGGTGGCTTTCGTGGGCAACGACATCAACGACCTCGACTGTCTTACCCATGTCGGGCTCCCCATCGTGGTGCAGGATGCCCACCCGGACGTGGTGCCCCATGCAGCCTACCGCACCAGCCGCCCGGGTGGACAGGGTGCCGTACGTGAGATCTGCGACCTGTTCGAGCGGGTGCTGAAGCAACACTGAGAAGCCCATCGACGAGCTCAACAGGGTTCAACCCCCCCGATTGATTTACCAGCACTTTTCCAACTGCTACACTTGGTTATTAACCAAAATGACTGGATAGGATTCCGGTCTGCATTTATGTTGTTTCGGCTAACGACGGATATTTAAAACCGTGTTGAATCAAGCGCTTCAGACGAACAATATCGCAGTCTGTGTGAAGGACCTGAACAAACGGGTCCAGATGCAGAACGAGGCGTGTCGCCGCATCTGTGGGGACCAGCTGGGAAAACCCTGTGAAATAGGCTGTATGGAACTCTATGAGCAGGATGAGGACCAGCAGTGGAAAGGCTGGGGCAGCCGAACCTACCGGAACAGCTTCATGCACGGCGGCTTCTACGATGTGACCCTGCTCTGCGGGAGTGACAGCATCATCACCTTCCTGCAGTCACTGCAGGAAAAGTATGAGATGGCGCTGGCCTACTACCGGGAAAAGGGATTGACCCGGCGCGAGACGGAGGTGGTCTCTCTCAGCATCCGGGGCAGCTCCAACTCCGAGATCTGCAGGCTGTTATCGATATCCAAAGCAACCCTGAGAACCCACCTCAACAACATCTACCGGAAATTCCGCGATCTGGGAGAGATGCCGGAATTTCTCCCGGCATCCCGCATCCCGGAATGATCGCCGGCAGGGCTATTTGAGCGACAGCAGTTCGATCTCGAAGATCAAGGTCTCGTTCGGGCCGATCATGCCACCGGCGCCCTTGGGGCCGTAACCCAGCTCCGGCGGCAAAAACACCTTCCACTTGGCACCGGGCTGCATGCGGGTGATCGCCTCACGAAAACCGGGGATCACCCCGCTCAGCTTGAAGCTGGAGGGTTGGCCCCGTTTGTAGGAGCTGTCGAACTCCGTGCCGTCTACCAGGGTGCCACGGTAGTTGACCGTCACCTCCGACTCCGGCTTGGGCGATTCGCCCTTGCCCTCTTTCAGCACGATATATTGAAGCCCGGAATCCAGGGTCTTAACCCCCTCCTTAGATTTATTCTGCTCCAGAAATTTGCTTCCGGCCACCAGCGCCGTCTCGGCCTTCTGGTTCTTCTCGGCCAACAGTCTCTCCCGCCCATCCTGCAGAGCCTCGCGCATCTGATCCATGCTGAGCTGCAACGCCCGATCCCGGGTCACGTCATCGATGGCGGCTGTAAATGCGGCTGCATCCACCTTCACACCCTCCTGCTTCAGCTGCTGACCAAACTGAAAGCCCAGGGTATAGCTGAAACGCTGTTCAGGGGTATCCAGTTCCACGGCCTGAGCCAGCAGGGGCAGCGAGCAGAGCAGAGCCACGGAGAGGGTCCGTCTTGATTTCAGAGACATCGGCTGATTCCTTGTATCGAGTTCAACATGAAAGAATGGGCAGGGAGGACGATCCATGCCTTAAAATTTAAAATTATGCTTATGCACTTGACTAAGGTTCAACCGTTGTTCATCATCGCCGCATGGGATGGCCAGGGTTTCCGAGAACGTTCCGGGAGTTTCGGCGGTCAATATTGACCGATTTGAAGAAA
>JAUXBK010000134.1 GCA_030619405.1 Sedimenticola sp.
GCGTCCCAGCAGATCCAGTTGGCGCCTGCGCACCTCTGGTGGCAGCTGGCTCTCCAGGCGCTCGACCTCCTCCCGGAAGGCATTGGCATCCTCGAACTTGCGGTAGACAGAGGCAAAACGGACGTAGGCCACCTGATCCAGGCCGCGCAGCTCTTCCATCACCCATTCCCCGATCTGCCGGGAAGGGACTTCACGTTCCCCCGTTGCCAGCAGCCGGTGGCGGATCCGGCCCAAGACATCATCCACCTGATCCGAGCTGACCGGACGCTTCTCCAGCGCCCGGGAGAGACCGGTAGCCAGTTTACGCCCGTCGAAGGGCACCCGGCTGCCATCCTGTTTGACCACCCGGGGCAGGTTCAGCTCCGCCGTTTCATAGGTGGTGAAGCGCTCCTTGCAGACCGCGCACGCGCGACGGCGACGCACCTGATCACCATCCCCGAACAAGCGGGAATCGATCACTTTGGTCTCCTGAGCCCCACAAAAAGGACAACGCATTAAAACAGGTCCTAGGTCCTAGGTCCTAGGTCCTAGGAAAAAAAGCAGGAAAAAACATCTCGTGTGGAAACTTCGCAGCTTACTTGCAGGCGAATACCTTACGTAGCTTCTCGTTCTTCAACAGGTAATCATATCCAAGGCTGGGAACTGTGCATACTGGTGAGGCTTTCCGGAAAAACCAAACAGCTCTTATTCCTAGATCCTAGGAGCCTGCCGGACTTGACCGTTTGAAGCAAAAATCACTTCCTGGTGACACCGCTCCCGCAGTGTCACCCATCTCCGGGCGCCGTGACCCCACCGCCGCAGCGCGGCTGCGGGTGCGTCACGCCGCAGGAGCAGTATGACGAGGGTAAATGAGATGTTTTTCCCTAGTACCTAGGACCTAGTACCTCTGTTTTAACCATAGACGGGATGGCGCCTGCAGAACTTGAGGGCCTGGGCCTTCACCCGGTCGATGGTCTCCTGGCTGCCCCGGTCGTCGATGATGTCGCACATCCAGCCGGCCAGCTCACTGGCCTCCTGCTCACTGGCACCACGGGTGGTGAGTGCGGGGGTGCCGACCCGGATGCCGCTGGTAACGAAGGGAGACTGGGGATCGTTGGGGACCGCGTTCTTGTTCACGGTGATATTGGCGGCACCCAGCCAGGCATCCACCACTTTCCCGGTAAGTCCCGCCTGGATGAAACTGACCAGGAACAGATGGTCGTCGCTACCGCCGGAGACCACGTCGTAGCCCCGGGCGATGAAGACCTGCGCCATGGCCCGCGCATTGCTGATCACCTGGGCCTGGTACGCCTTGAAACCGGGCTCCATCGCCTCCTTGAAAGCCACTGCCTTGGCGGCGATAACATGCATCAGGGGCCCGCCCTGGATACCTGGAAAGATCGCGGAGTTCAGTTTCTTCTCGATCTCTGGATTGCCTTTGGCCAGGATCAGACCGCCCCGTGGGCCGCGCAGGGTCTTGTGGGTGGTGGTGGTAGTGACATCTGCAATCTGCACCGGGCTGGGATAGAGCCCGGTCGCGACCAGCCCGGCCACATGGGCCATGTCCACGAACAGAAAGGCACCCACTTCATCGGAGATAGCCCTAAAACGCGCCCAGTCCACCACCCGTGAGTAGGCAGAGAACCCCGCCACGATCATCTTCGGGTTGTGTTCCCGGGCGAGACGCTCCACCTGGGCGTAATCGATCTCACCCGTGTCCGGGTCCAGACCGTATTGCACCGCATGGTAGATCTTGCCGGAGAAATTGGGCTTGGCCCCATGGGTCAGATGCCCGCCATCGGCCAGACTCATACCCAGCACCGTATCACCGGGCTGGCACAGCGCCATATAGACCGCCGCATTGGCCTGGGAGCCGGAGTGGGGCTGCACATTGGCATAATCGGCGCCGAACAACTCCCTTGCCCGATCTATCGCCAGCTGCTCCGCCCTGTCCACATATTCACAGCCGCCATAGTAGCGCTTGCCCGGGTATCCCTCTGCGTATTTGTTGGTCAATACCGAGCCCTGGGCCTGCATCACCCGAGGACTGGTATAGTTTTCCGAGGCGATCAGCTCGATGTGCTCCTCCTGCCGCCGTTCTTCAGCCTGAATCGTCGCCCAGAGTTCGTCGTCATAGCCACTGACTCGCATATCTTTGCTGAACATGAAACCTGCTCCACCGGGGAAAAGCGATTATTTTAACAGTCTTAAAAAAAAACGTCTGCCTGCCAATAACAATATCTATAGCCAATCCTCGAAAAACCCGGAAACACCCATGACAAAACAGCTGTCCACCCACCTTTTCGCTCTGCTGCTCCTGCTCGCCGGTCTTGTACAACCGGGCTTCGCACAACCGATAGAGACCATGGGCGAGGGGGAATACGTACCCTCCCTGGTGGTCAGGATGCTGGACCGGATCCTGGTTCAGATGAACGAGATCACCGGCATGTACGCGGCAATGCCTGAGAAATAAATTCTCATGGTTTTCCCTAATATTTCTACTAGTCAATCCGGGTTTTCCCTAGTATAATCTAATATAGTGATGTAGAGGGTTATGCTTGGGTCGTACTTAAAGAATCCTGGGTAACCGTCGATAAACACTAAGGAAGCTGTAGCATTTCAACACCCTGTACCTGGAACTTTGGAAAAATGAATACCTCCTCCCTCGAAACCCGTTGCGTTACCTGCGAACATGAAGTGGTGCGCGGCGTCGCCTGCGACTGGCAGCCGGAGTACTGCCCTCTCTCTCAACCGCATCACCTGGCCCCGCGGATTCACGGTATCGTCGGTGAGATGCTCGCCGTCCCCGGCGAGTACGACGCGATCAGAAGCGAGAACTGAGCGGTTCCATAAGGGACTCCAGCAGCCCGGGGTCGTCGAAATGGCGACGCCCGACGAAAGCGATGGCATGGGTACCCGGTTGCCGCATGGCGCCTGGGCTCGGCACGCCGAAAGGCCAGAGCAGGAACCGCTCCAGTCTCTCACTGCCAGAGACCAGTCCATCCGGACCGAACAGGCTGCGACTGCCCCCACCCGGCAGCGGCATAGAGAGCAGTTCCCGATAGTCGGTCAGGCGATAGCGGCGGACCACTGCGCTCGTGAACCCACCCGCCTCCGGGTAGACCCCCTGGAGATAGTGGGCACCCTCGTTGAGGCGTAATAACAGACGCCCGTCCCGCGCCAGCTCCGGCGCTGTTGCCGGCACCAGAACCGGCTCTTCACCGGGTTGGTCTGGCAACACCTGATACCCCGGGCCGGGAAACAGCTGATAATAGCAGCCACAACCGTGGATGGTGTCGTAGGCCACGAGCCAGTCGTCCGCTGTCAGGGTAACCCGCCAGATCAAACCGTCGAACCGGCCGCTGTAGATGTCACCGGTGTCGCGTGCGGGAAACCAGAACAGATAGTTGAGCTGCAGCAGTACCGTCCCCTGAAATCGGGTGTAACTGAGGTAGCGGTACAGCATTGGCTGTGAGGTATCCACCACCAGCTTCCCGCCCTCCCGCCACTCCGGACGCCCGATTCGATCATCGTCGCCCCGGGTATCCACCTCGATCACCGGGGCGAAACGGTCGAACAGCCCCTGCAGAACTGCCGGCTCCCGCCACGCGGACCCCAGCAGCCGCCGGTCTATCTCCATCGACTGGAGAGCGGGTGCGACCGTCCCGGGCCGGTAGCGTATCAGCCGGCCCTCGGTCGGCAACTGTTCCCGGGGGATGGAAAACGGCCGCCGCAGCCGCTCGTGCAGATCCTTGATTGCGGGACCTGCAAACAACAGAGCGACGGGGTAGACCCCAACCACCCGCTGCCAGGTGCGATAGTGATCCGGCACCCGGGCCGCATCCAGCAAGCCTTGATGCTGCCCCGGGTCCCGCAGCAGCGCCACAGTCATGGTCCGACTGCACCGTTCCAGCCGCTCTGTCACGTCACCGTCGCCTCGCCCCTTCAGCGGGTCGCGCCACAGCGGCGGGAGATTGGCGATCTCCACCCGGCGGGCCTGACGGTCCAGCCCGGCCAGCGCCTCTACCCAGGCCTGGTAACGCCCGGGATCACTCAGCCGGTCCGTGAAGGAGGCCAGAAAACGGTTCACCCGGAGGAAAGGGTACCCGGGCATGCGGGTGGCACCGGCATCGCCCGTACCCGCTTCTGCAACCGCTCGATCCAGCGCCTGATAGAACCCCTGACAGGTCGTCTCCTCTCCCGGCTGAAGAGAGTCACGGGGCGGTCCGGTGCCCGCACAACCTGCCATCAGCAGCACAATGGAAAACAGCAGCCCGGCACGGCGGGGACCAGCCATGATCAGTGCCTCATTACTCCACGCCTTCATAACCCCCCCTGGTTCGCCTATAACCTAGATCCTGCAAGCGCTCACACTCACAGAGACAAGCTCTTGATCCGTATAGCGATATTTACTCCCTTGGAAATCACAATAAGGATTCCACGCGGTCGCAAATTCGCTCTACGAATCAATATCTTGCACTCTGTAAGCACGATCATTTTCAGGATCCAGGTATAATCCACTTGTTGATATTGCGAATCATTCTCGTTACGATCCTGCACCATTGTAGTCTTATTTGGCATCCTGGAGAATGTTGATGCACGGAAAAAAACTGCTGCTCCTGCTGACCGCTGTCGCCCTCACAGGCCAGGCCATCGGCAGTGAGGTGAATGTCTACTCGGCCCGCAAGGAGGCCCTGATCAAGCCACTGCTCGACCGGTTCAGCCAGGAGACGGGCATTCAGGTCAACCTGATCACCGGCAAGGCGGATGCCCTGCTGAAGCGGCTCCAGAGCGAGGGGCGCAACTCCCCGGCCGACCTGCTGATCACCACGGACGCCGGTCGCCTGTACCGGGCGACTCAGGCAGGGGTGCTGCGGGAAATCCATTCCAGCGCCCTGAACCAGGCCATACCCGCCCAGTACCGCGACCCGGGCGGTTACTGGTACGGGCTCTCGATCCGTGCCCGCACCCTCGTCTATTCCAACGAGCGGGTGAAACCCGGACAGCTCTCCAGCTATGAGGCCCTGGCTGACCCCCGGTGGCGGCGGCGTCTCTGCGTCCGCTCTTCCGGCAACATCTACAATCAGTCCCTGGTCGCTTCGATGATCGTTTCAGACGGTGCGGAAGAGACCCAGGAATGGGCCAGGAGCCTGGTGCGGAACATGGCCCGGCCACCCCGGGGCGGCGACCGTGACCAGCTCAAGGCAGTGGCTGCCGGGCAGTGCGATATCACCATCGTCAACACCTACTATCTGGGCAAGATGATCCATTCGAAGCGGGAGAGAGAGCGCCAGACGGCGGCCCGGGTGGCCCTGTTCTGGCCCAACCAGGACGGCCGCGGGACCCATGTGAACGTCAGCGGTGCCGGTGTCACCACGGCAGCCCCCCACCCCGAAAACGCGCTCCGGCTACTGGAGTTCCTGGCCAGTGACCAGGCCCAAGCGTGGTACGCCGCCAGCAATTATGAATACCCAGTCAAAGCCGGGGTCGAGTGGAGTGACACCCTGAAGCAGTGGGGCCCGTTCAAGAGCGATTCGATCAACCTTTCGCTGCTGGGACGTTACAACCCGGAAGCCGTGAAAATCATGGACCGTGCCGGTTGGAAATAGCCCGACACACCCTCCTGTGGCGGCTGGGCCCGGCTACCATCGCGCTGCTGCTGGCACTGCCGGTGATGGCCGTGTTCAGCTTCCTGTTCCACCCCGCCGGGGAGATCTGGCAACACCTGGTGGAGACCGTCCTCCAGGACTATATCGTCAACTCCCTGCTGCTGATGGCAGGTGTCACCATCGGCACCCTGGGTATCGGGGTCTCCTGTGCCTGGCTCACCAGCATGTGCCGGTTTCCCGGGCGGCGTCTGTTCGAGTGGGCCCTGCTGCTGCCCATGGCTATTCCGGCCTACATCATCGCCTACACCTACACCGGCATGTTCGATTTCGCCGGTCCGGTGCAGACGGCGATCCGGGAAGGGACGGGGTGGGGCTACGGTGAGTACTGGTTTCCGGAGATCCGCTCCCTGGAAGGGGCGGCCCTGATGCTCTCGCTGGTCCTCTACCCTTATGTCTACCTGCTCTCCCGGGCCGCCTTCCTGGAACAATCGGTCTGCGTCCTGGAGGTGAGCAGGACCCTGGGGAACGGCCCCTGGCGCACCTTCTTCCGGGTCGCCCTGCCGCTGGCCCGCCCTGGCATCGTCGCCGGCCTCAGCCTGGCCCTGATGGAGACCCTGGCCGACTACGGGACCGTTCAGTACTTCGGGGTCAACACCTTCACCACCGGCATCTTCCGCACCTGGTTCGGGCTTGACGACAGCGCGGCGGCCGCCCAGCTCTCCGCCATGCTGCTCGGGTTCGTGTTCATGCTGGTGATCCTGGAGCGCTGGTCCCGTCGTCACATGCGCTACCATCACGGCAGCCGCCGTCAGGCGCGCCCACCCCGCTTCGATTTGAAGGGGTGGCGCGGACTGGCCGCCTTGATCATCTGCAGCGCTACCCTCACCGCCGGCTTTCTGCTGCCTGCCGGGCAGTTGGCGGTATGGGCGGTAGAGACCTCCAGTGAAATGGTGGACCGGAGTTTTCTCCGGCTCACTGGACACAGTCTGTTGCTCGCCGCCAGCGCGTCCCTGATGGCACTGCTGCTGGCACTGTTTCTCGGTTACGGGCGGCGACTGGATTCCAGCCGGCTCACCCGATTCACGGTGCGCTTGGCCGGCATGGGCTATGCCATACCGGGCACGGTGATTGCGGTAGGGGTGATGCTCCCTTTCGCCTGGCTCGACAACACACTGGACGGCTGGCTCCGGGCCCGTTTCGGCATCTCCAGCGGGCTGCTGCTCAGCGGCACCCTGGTGGCCCTGCTGTTTGCCTACCTGGTTCGTTTTCTGGCGGTCTCGCTGCAGACGGTGGAGGCGGCTCTGGGAAAGATCTCCCACAGCGTGGACGAGGCGGCCCGCTCCCTGGGTTACTGCCCCCTGTCCATACTGCCGCGCATCCACCTGCCGATGATGCGGATCAGCCTGCTGACCGCGCTGCTGCTGGTGTTCGTGGACGTCCTCAAGGAACTCCCCGCCACCTTGATACTGCGCCCGTTCAATTTCAACACCCTGGCGGTACGCGCCTACGAACTGGCCTCGGACGAACGGCTGATGGACGCCTCCAGCGCTGCACTGGCGATTGTGCTGGTGGGTATCCTGCCGGTCATTCTCATCAGCCACAATATCCGTCGCGCAGGAGACAAA